>PXAS01000376.1 GCA_003565815.1 PVC group bacterium | reverse complement strand
CGGACCGGCGACAAGGGACTGGTGGTTGACGATATTTTTGATTCAGGCAAAACCATCAACCATCTGGTTGAGATTATCATGACCAAGGGAATTCCGCGGGAGGATGTTAAGGTTGCAGTGCATGACTACAAAACCCGCGCGTACTCCGACGAGGCCTTACCCATTCACCCAGATTATTTCTGTCGGCGCCACGATATACAAGATCCAGAAAAAGACAACTGGATTCATTATCTGAGTCATGAACTGGTCGCACTGAGCGAGGAGGAAGTAGAGGAGCAGTACGGTTCAGATCCGGATGTTGTGGCTATTCTCAAAGACATGATGCTGCTGCGAAAAAAATGAAAGCTCGGAATCTAGTTCTTCTGACGCTGTCACTACTTCTGTTTCTTACTGCCACAGGCGCTGCAGCGGACCCTGCCGACATGAGCCTTTCGCATCCACCGGGTACCTACATACAGGACATCTGGCTGTCCATTGGGGCTACTGGGTCCGGGACTCCTGGAGGCAGCGCTGAGGAACAGCCTGCTGTGTACATGTATCGCTTCGGTGACGGCCCATGGTATCGCGTGCAGGGGCCGTTGTTGCTGAGTGCGGCACCGGGCGAGGTCCGACGGCATCTTATTGAGGTGGCACCTGCCGGGCCGCTTGACTCGGCGGAGTCGGAGGCACAAGACTCTGTTCTGCTTGAGTATCACATACACCGACGCTCACCCAGCACACCCCGACCTCTAACCGCCCCCGGCATGTATACTCGGAGCATTCATGTAGAGCTTTCCGATACACAGCACACACGTACAACCTACAGCCTTGATGGGGTTACAGCAGTCTATGACGGAAGCCCGGTGCGCATCGCCGTTGAACAGGGCGGATATAGACGCGCAGAGTTAATAACCCAGAGTACAGACAGCTTTGGCCGGGTTTCTGAGCCGGGTATCTTTACCTATATCATTGACCGACGAGAGCAGACTGCCCACGGTTCAGAACCGGATTTTGTGGGCGATCTACCTCGTCCTGATCTGAGCTTGTTTTCGCCACCCTGGTTCACACCTGAGCTTGAGACCGAGCCAGCCGACAGCCGTCTCCTTATCGTTGCCAAAGCTCCAGCTGGCACCCGGTTACGATACACCCTTGACGACACAGCGCCGTCATCCAGTTCTGCCCTTGTTCCGGACTCCGGATTTTTTACCACTGTCGCGCCCACTACTCGTTTTCGGGCCGAGGTTCCTCCACTACGGGTACGAGCCGAAGCGCCGGATGGTCAGCTTGGGCCAGAGTCCGTACTGATTCTGCCGGGTACCCGACCACCAGTGCCGGTTGTCAACGAGAACCGGAGCGAGCCTGGGGTACTTGTGTTAACCCCGGAAGCTACAGATGAAAGGGCAGATGCCGATTTCCGCTTTGAACTTGCCACTGACGGTCAAACAGCACCACCCGCCGGACCTGACTCGCCACGACTTCTGCCGGGAACTCGCATTCTTGTAGCTCCGGGTGAGTCTCGTGATATCTCCTACACGGTTGTACGTATAAGCGATGACGGCATTCACTCCGAGCCCCTGGTACGCGCACCAGCAACCTTGAGGTATCCGGTTCCCGCCGCGCCCGAGATACAGGTGGCGGCAGACGGCACGGTTCAGATTCGGGGCGGGGAAAGCCTGTTTTACCGGGTTCAAAGCTACCAGCCGGATGACTCTCGTGAAGCAGTTCTGGACAGCGAAGAAGGCTGGTATCAGTATGCAGGTCAGTTCAGACTCCCAGCCATTGATGGTCTAAGAACCTCGTTCCGGCTCATGAGCTACGCCACGAACAGTTCAGGAATTCGTAGCGCACTCAGCAGCCGTGAGGTCACTGTTGATCTTCGTCAGCCAGATCTCCAACTGCTTGAGTATCTGCGACCAAGAGAGCGGCCTTACCGAGATCATGCCCGGCTCCGCTTCACTGATTTTGACCCGGACCTCCAGGTTCGCTATGAAGTCTTTGAAGACGGCAGCACAACACCCCAGCATATAGGTCATGCTGTTCCGGGCGGTGAGTTACTCCTCAGCGCCCCCGCAAGCCCGCGGCGCGTTGAGTACTCCATTATCCTGAGCGCGTTGTACCCGGACTCAACTCGTGAGCCGTACCGAACGGAAAAGACTGTGGTTATTGACAATCGCGAGCCCGGAATGCCGCGTATCTCCGGGGTAGAAGCCAACGGGGTCTACTTTGGGATCTTACGCCCCGATATACGGCCTTCAGCCGGAGAAAGCGTGTCGGTTTCCCTTCATAGAGTCAAAAGCAACGAAACAGTACAGTTCGTGGCAAACCTCCTGCCACATGAACAGATTCTCGCCGAGCGTTTCGGGCCGGGGCACTACCAACTGCATGTGTACGCCGGAACCGCGGCTGGAATTACCCGGGATATGGCGCGCATACCCTTTGAGCTGCAAGACGCCAGTCAGCCGGTCCTTCACGCCCAGGCGACCGTAGGGCACGCCCCAGATACAACGGCCATATTTCTCTCACATGGTCATGGTGATAGAGTGGGTTACGCATTGGACTTTGCAGATTTCGCGACGCCCATCAACAACCTTGAGTTCCGGGAGTACATCATGCCGCTCCAGGTTCCCGGTAGAACTGAACACCAAGAGGATCTACCGCGCGCCAGTACTGTCCCGCGGCGAATAGTTTTCGCCACACTCCCTTACTCCCAGGAGTACTCAGAGATCTCCACTGCCGACTGGCCAGTGATGGATGCACCAGCGTTTCCTGAGCTGCAGGACGGAGGGCTGTATAACCACGGAATACTGCTGGATCCAAGCTCGCTACACGGCGCCCCCGAGGATACGCGCACCGCGCCCGACGCGCCCGAACTGCGTGTTGAGATAACTGCCGGGTCTTTGGCTTCACCGGCTATGGCGGCTTTACCTGTCTCGCCTGTTTCACCGCTCCTTGGCTCGCCGCTTACTATTGACCCGGGCGATGGCGCCGAACAAGACTACCAGTTCCGCGCCGCATGGTTCACCGGTCCAAAGCGTGTCTCGCCGGAGCTTCGGCTGAGTTTCAGCATTGACCGCATTCCACCGAACGCTCCGGATGTAATTGGGGTAGAGAATACTGCTCACCTCGACAGCGATGTCCGGGTTTCCTTTCGCACCACCGACACGTCTGATCAGGTGTTGTATCGCGTTGTGGAAGATACCGAGCTGCTTTCCGCCCCGCCGCGAGTTCCCACCGAGACTGAACTCACGCTCTACGACGGCGAGGAACTCTTGTTCCGAGTTGATCCCGGTGAGTATCGCGCTATCAGTCTTGAAGCATTTACCCGCGACGAGGCTGGAAACCTGAGCCGCGAGTCAACCGTCACTCAGTTTGTACTCGACAGAGCAGTTGTGTACGTAGACGCGAATACATCGATCCCAAATCCAGACCGTACCGGCGGAAGGCAGACGCCGTATGCCGCGCTCGCTCCCGCCTTTGAGTTGGCACTGACCGATAATCGCTCGCTCATACAGCTAGGTGCAGGCAGCTACGAGCTCAACCAAACGTTCCGTCCGACATCGACACCGTCCGGGCCCAGTGAACTCCGCATTGAGGGTGTTTCTGCTGCTCAAAACGGATCAGAGCCCCATCGACCAGTTATCTATGTTTCCTCAACTGGCGGCTTGGACATTCACGATCTGCCGCTGAGCCTTGAGAACCTTGCATTTGAGGCATCGCCCGAGCTGGAGACCGCTCTCCTGCGGTTAACTCAGCCCTCATCAACGCTACTGCTCCGCAATGTGCGGCTGCACCTAAACGGCACGGCGCAGGCAATTGATGTTGTCGACGGGGCAGTTCAGGTAGAAGACTCGCTATTTGTAGGACGCGGCATGACGGTAGGACCGGTTCTTCGACTGTCCGGCGGTGAGACCCGGTTGCACGCGACCTCGTTTGATCTGGCAGGCTCGTCCGGTACCTACCGCGCAGTTGAGATTGGCTCCGGCGCCAGTTTGGTTGCAGAAAACCTGAGCGTTGCCGCTCGGCCCCGCTCAGGGCTTTTTACCGCCCTGCATTCCGCTGGTGAGGTTGAGCTTCGCGACTCCCATTTTGATCTCAGCGGCGGACAGGCGCTCATAGCGCTGCGCGCCACTGACGGTGTACTCAGAGCTCATTCCAGCGAGTTTGAGCTGTATGGGGCCGCTGAGTTCGCTTATGGGCTATTTCTGGGGGCAACTGAGACCACCGCAACGAATGTACATGTGCGGGTAGCGGGGAGTCTGGACGATGCAGCCGTGGT
>PXAS01000277.1 GCA_003565815.1 PVC group bacterium | reverse complement strand
GTGGGGAGATATAGCCATAAATGTGGCTGTGGCGTTTGAGGGCGCCGACGTGATGGCATTTCGGACAGGCCGCCGTGCAAAGGGTGGAGAGGAAGCCCTCGAGGGCTGAACGAGAGGAAAAGAAGCGTTGGAACATGAGAGACGCTTCATAGCGCCTGCATCGTCGGGAAACCACCGCAGGCGGGGCTGAATGGAAGTAAAAGGGAAGCAAGTTCTGGGGCGGCACCGCTGCACAGCCTCCTTACCGAAATGCAGCGGCACAGCCCCCCATCTCAAACAGACACAAACCAATGCCCTTCTACGGTGCGGGGACGGGAATTAACACCGAACTCCATCAATACGCCTACGACTACCGCACCCGCCGCGTGCTCCGCGACGAAAGCGGGGCCGGGGGAGGGCGCAGCCTCATCAGCTTCTCCGGCGGCCTAAGCGTGCAGGAATGGACCGTCGCCCCCGCCGCTGTTCAGCCCGATCCCGCCGCCGACATCCTCGACGTGCTCTATGTGCGCGGCAGCGACTACGGCGGCGGCATTGGCGGGGTTCTCTACACCCTCCGCGATGTAAACGAAGACGGCCAGCTCAACAACGCCGCCTTCAACCACTACAACAGCCGTGGCGACGTCGTCGCCCGCATGGACGACAGCGGCGCGCTCATGTATCAGGCCGCCTACGAAGCCTTCGGCCGACATGGCGACAGCCCCGGCACCCAGGAATGGGGCGGCACCGCCGACCGCCAGCAGGCCAACACCAAAGACGAAGATCCCACCGGCCTGCTCAACGAGGGATTCCGCTACCGCTGCCTCGAAACCGGTGTTTTCATCACCCGCGATCCTCTCGGGTTCGTGGACGGACCGAACCTGTACAGCTATGTTAGGCAGAATCCGTGGTCATATTATGATCCTGAGGGACTTTTCCTTGAGAAAATTAAAGAAGTTGGAGAAGGAATTCGACGCGGACGGGAGGGGAAAGTCGATGCATCTGATCCTGATTCTTCCGCGTTCAAAATCGGTATGATGATTGGCGGTGCCGCATCTGGAGCCAAAGATGGTTACAGGGCAGGAAATGAGATCGTCGCAAATGAACTTTCATTTGGGTTAACGGACCGGGTTGGATTGACGGATAGTCAGCAATATACTGGGGGAGCTTACGATTTCTCAAGAGGCTCAGCAACTCTTGCGAGAGAAGTGGGACTTACAGCACTTTCGGGCGGGACCGCCACCGCTGCAAGCTCTGGTTCCCGTGGTGCGTTAGCTATGAACCGCGGACTGCAGGCTTTTGGTTCCGGTAGATCCATCATGGCAGGATCATCCCAAATTTCTGAGGGAGATTATGCTGGCGGTGCTGTAAGCTTGACTTTTGGGGTTCTGGGTGCAAGGGGATTAAACAACAATATCCGCAATACAGGTATAGTTGCAGGGAGGAGTCCAGGGCAGCTGGGTAAAGATGGTGAATCTGCCATAAGTGCTGCAACAGGTTTATCCAAAAACACTAAATCTTTTGTTGTAAATAATCGTACAAGAATTCCCGATTTCGTCAGTGGTAACGATGTAACTACACGGCTGCCGACTCATTTAATTGAATCTAAAAATGTGCAATACCAGTCGCTTACACGTCAGCTCCGAGACTACGCAGACATGGTTAGACCTTATGGAGGTCGTGTCGATGTCGCACTTCCTCCTACTGCTCGGGTTTCACGACCACTTCAGCGCGCTTTTGAAAACCCTTATAACCCCTTGTTTCGAAGAGACTTAATTATACCATGAATAATAGCGAGATTTGGATTACTCACCTTTCAGTAAAACCCTGGATGTCTATTGAGGTCTGGGATAATTATCTCCGCGATATAGAGAAAATTCTCGGAGACAGAATAACCAAGCTCGATTCGAATGATCCTGCCCGCAGAAAAGCAGATACCAGAAAAGGAGAGGGAGAGTTTATGGTTAATTTTGGGGACAAAGAAGATAGTCGCTGGTTATTTGGTAAGTTTGAAAAAACTAAGATTTCGTTTGAAGTTCGTCACATGAAAAACGGGTTGGACTCTTTCGGTCATCTTAGTGAGAACTGGATCCAATTTTATATTCCACATCACATGAGCATCTATCCAGATATTGAAAAAACCTTTAAATTATTTCAAATGACTAATGAGCGATTGAGCCCCTTTTATGCTTATGCCGATTATAAAAACGTTATCTGCTCAAAAAAGCCTTGCACATCAAGCCTGGATATCTCAACTGAACTTCTTGGTATTTTCTGGCTTACATATTTTGGGCATGAATATCGAGAATTTTTTGGCGACAAACTTGAAATGATTCCTGGATTGGAAGCTGATCCCAATGGAGGGGTCACACTTTCACTTGCTGACACGCCGGCTCAAGTTAAATTGACGAAAAATGAAGAGATCATAAAACGATTAGGGCCAGACTCATTTGCTAGTGGTGCATCATTTAAGCAACGAGGGAAATTCGCCTTATCGATTGAGCAACTTTTTATGATAAATTGGAAGAAATAAATGTTGCTTCGCCGTTAATACCACACGAGTAAAAGGCCCGAAAGCGCCAATAAGAACCGGGACGGGTCAGCCCGCGGGACGGGTCAGCCCGTGCATATTAACATTCCGGTAAATTTAAAACATGGCGCTATCATCAATTTTGATCTTTGAATCCACTTGTTGCCGGCCGCGTTAATACCGTACGCGATTCCCAAATTAAACCTGTATTTTAGCGGCTTTCTTACCGTTGCGGTCGTAAAGAGAGTCACCAAAGATGTCTTTGAAGGCCAGTACGATGAGAACGGCAAGGGATTTGAGGGGGTTTTACGACGCGAACGGGAATTTCAGATTTTCGAGAAAATGTGAACACCGTTATTTTGGGAAAATAATGAGATGATCTTGCCGTTGAGGTCGTTGGTTTGCAACGGATTTAGCAGCTAAAGAAAAATAAGCGGCTAAAACGCGCTTCTAAGAAATCGGAGGCGGTTGGCTACGATATTAATTTGGGCGACAGGAGGCTACTTTTACGGTGGAAGCGCGGCATTTAACAGCCACCTGGCCCGCCTCCAGGAACTCGAATACATCCTCCCGCGCTACGGGCGCATGGGCTGCCGGGTGCAATACGAACTCCTCGTCGACCCCGCCGACGACGATCCCGGCGATGCCGTCGCCCTCCTGGACGTGGCCAAACTTACGGCTACGAAGCCAACCTTGACCCCCTCAGAGGCGACCTTGACCCCACCTTGTCAAAATGAAATGACAAGGTTAAGTCCTTCACAGAAGGGGACTAAGCAGAACCTTGCCACCTTGCCGAATCGCACATCAGGGACACGGCAGGACCCTCGACGCACCGTAGCCGTAGGAGAGTGACACCATGCCCGGGCGCAAAGGATACGCGGCAGTCCCCAACATGCGGGAGCGAACCCCGGAACGGCGCGGGGGCCGCGCCGCGCCTCCGCCCGCCGCCGGGGATCCCTTCACGCTGGCCGCGCTCTCCCGCGAATGGTTCCGGCATCTGGAGGCCCTCCACCGCAGCACCGAAGGCAAAAAGAACGATCTCGCGCCCTTCCTGGCCTGGGCCAGCGAACGCGACATCACCCATCCGGAGCAGGTCACCCGCTCCAAGCTGGAGAGCTATCAGCGCTGGCTCTACCGCTACCGCAAGGACAACGGCAAGCCGCTGGGCATCTCCACCCAGCGCAACCGCGTCACCACCCTGAAGCACCTCTTCGCCTGGATGGGCAAGCAGCGCCTTATCGAGGCCAATCCCGCCGCCGATCTGGAGTTGCCCCGGCCCGAACACCGGCTGCCGGTGGATGCCCTCAGCCGCTCCCAGGTCGAAGCCGTGCTCGGCGTTCCCGAAATCAAAGACGCCCTCGGCCTCCGCGACCGGGCCATGCTGGAACTCTTCTACTCCACCGGCCTGCGACGCACCGAACTCGCCCGCCTCGAACTCTCCGACCTCAACCCCGAAAAAAAGGTCCTCCGGGTGCGAAAAGGGAAGGGCCGCAAAGACCGCGTCACCCCCGTCGGTGCCCGCGCCCTGTACTGGGTCGCCCGCTACCTCGACGAAGTCCGGCTGCTCCTGACCCAGAAGCCCGACGAACCCGCCCTGTTCCTCACCGGCTACGGCGAGGCCTTCAATCCCGAAGTCCTGGGCCGCAAGGTGGCCGGCTACATCCAGCGGGCCGACATCGGCCGCCACGGCGGCCCGCATCTGCTCCGCCACACCTGCGCCACCCACATGCTCGAAGGCGGCGCGGACATCCGCTAC
>PXAS01000051.1 GCA_003565815.1 PVC group bacterium | reverse complement strand
TGTTCAGGCTTTCCCACCACACTATCGCACGCCCCCTTCGCCCCAGCCGATGCGGAGATCGGCGCTCCCGTCCCCCTTCGCCCTCTCGCGAAACCCCATAAACCATGCCCAATCATTTAAGAGGGCTTTTCGAAGGGATTTAGTTAACGATCCCGCCAAAAGAGGACATCGATCCCGACGCGCAGCGTGTAGTCCTCGCTCCAGTCGTTCTCCTCTTTCCATTCCACCTCCGGCAGGACCTCCAGATAGAGGTAATCGCGTCGAAAAAGCGGGCGGCGATAGACCAGGCCCACCCGATAGTTGGACATGGCATGGCCGCCATCATAGCGGCCCCGCACCCGGGCTTGGAATCCGAGACCGTGGTCCATGTCCCGCCGCCCCACGAAACGCCCTTCGTGCCGTTCCTCCATCAAATCCGCGACAATGGCGATCATCAGCGCATCCTGCCACTCCGCCCCCACCGTGGCTTCCGACCACCGCACGGAGGAATGGTGGCCCAGCATCCACTTGCGGGCCAGCCACATGTGCTGGGACAAAGACGTGATTTCACCGAAGCCCTCGTCCGTTTCATAATAAAAGCGCTGGGCAAAATTCCACTGCACCGGATCCCATTGCCAGGCATAGCGGGCCGTGGCCCGGACGAACAACACCGGCGGTAACTTCAACCGCCCCCCCACATCCACGTCCAGCCAAGTTCCCGCACGGCGCAGGGCCAGACGGGTCCTGCCTTCGTCCGGGTCCGCCGCGCCACTGGGGAACTCCTGCAAATCCTCCGACAAAACCTCCAGGCGGAAACGATCCTGCAACCCCGGCAAGCGCACCGAGGCGCTGATGCTCATGTTGGGCCGGGGGCTTTCCGGATCTTCCATGTCCGTGACATTGAAAATACTCAGCCGGAACCGGGAGCGCGGATCCTCCTTGACCGTCAGTCCGGGGCGATAAAACATGGAATCCAGCCACAAAACCCGGTTGTACAAGGCTTCCGTGGTCCATCGCTGGGGATCATCCATCCAAAAATCACCCTCGTCTTTTTTCCCGGATTCCCCTCCTTCGTCCTCATCGGCTTCCGCCGCCGGCGCATCGGAAGTTTCCGGAGGCGGATCCCCATCGGGCTCTTCTCCGAAACAGCATCCGCAAATCCAGAGCCCCGCAAGCAAAGGCGCCCACCGTCCCGCGGTCATCCCTCCACCGTTTCCATCAGGATGGTGTCCACGAAATGACCGTTGATCATGACCTCGGTCACCGCCACCACGGTGTCCCCGGGCGAGAGCTGATTGCGTTCTTTCAACTTGGCCACCGCCCGACTCACGTTTTGTTCGGGGTCATGCCCGGTTTCCAAATAAGAAGGCTGAATTCCCCAATACAGCGGCAGTTGGTTCAATAACGTTTCATCGCTGGAAAAGGCGAAAATCGGCGTGGAGACTTGGCGCAGCCAGGCCGCGTTCCGGGCGATCACCCCCGTGTTGGTAAACACGATCAGGGCGTCCGCGTTGCACTCGGCGGCCAATACCGCCGCCGATTTCACCAACTTGGCATACTTGCTGGCCATCTTGGCGCATTCGTAATACCCCGCCCCACCGCTTTGCTCGATCCGGGACGCGATGCGGTTCATGATCTCCACGCATTTCAACGGATACCGCCCCACGCTGGTTTCGCCGCTCAGCATAATCGCATCCGCCTGCTCAAAGACCGCGTTCGCCGTGTCCGTGATCTCCGCCCGCGTCGGGGAGGGATTCTCAATCATGGATTCCAACATGTGCGTGGCCACAATCACCGGCTTGCCCATCAGCGCACAGCGCTTGACGATCCGCCGCTGGATGATCGGCAGCTCCTCGTACGGACACTCAATGCCCAAATCCCCGCGGGCCACCATCACCCCGTCCGCGATATCGATGATCTGGTCCAAATTGCGGACCCCTTCCTGATCCTCCAGCTTGGCAATCACCTTTTGCGGGGCATTGTGGTAATCCAAGATCGCCTTCAGACGCAGCACGTCCTCCGGCTCGCGGACAAAGGACATGGCAAACCAGTCCACTCCGATTTCCACCCCCAATTTGATGTCCTCCTTGTCCTGTTGGGTCAGCGACGGCAAATTCACCCGCACCCCCGGCAAATTCACATGGCGGCGGCTGCCCAGCGTCCCCGGAGTCAATACGTCGCAGACCAATTGATTGTGTTTTTTCTGCAACACTTTCAACTCAATGGTGCCATTGTCGATCAAGACCACGTCGCCCACGCGGATGTCTTCGACCAATTGATCGTAATTCACGTCCACGCTGACCTCCTCCTCGGATTTCTCACCGCGCACGGTGACCCCGATGCGTTGACCGGCGACCAGGTTGAGGTTTTGCGAGACTTCGCCGGTACGGATTTCCGGCCCCCGTGAATCCATCATGATCGAGGTGCGCGTAATGAGTTCCGAACTGATTTGGCGGATATCCCGCACCGCGTTGCGCACCTGTTCGTGCTGGGCATGGGACATGTTGATGCGGAAAATATTCACGCCCGCGAGTATCATGGCCCGGATCATTTCCGGAGATTCAGTCGCGGGCCCCAAAGTGGCGATGATTTTGGTGCGGCGGGTGTAAGGACGGGACATGGGAGAGACTTTTGAAAGGTTTTGATTGCAAAATGGAAGTTTCCGATGATTTATGGAAAGATGACCACATATCAAGCACATCCTGAATTTGAAAACATTCCCTGGCAAAACTGGAAACCCATGGACCAAGCCACCCTCTGTTTTGTCATCCGCGACGGACACATCCTGCTCATCGAAAAAAAACGAGGCCTGGGACAGGGCAAAATCAACGGACCCGGCGGACGCTTTGAGCCCGGCGAAACCGCCCTGCAATGCGCCATCCGCGAAACCGAGGAAGAGCTGTGCGTCACCCCCACCGGCCTGCAAAACCGGGGACTGCTTCGCTTTCAGTTCAAAGACGGCTACAGTTTGGAAGCCCATATTTTCAGCGCCAGCGACTGTCTCGGCGAAGCCACGGAAACCGAGGAAGCCGTTCCCCGCTGGACTCCCCTCGACCAAATCCCCTACAAGCAAATGTGGGCCGATGACATCCTCTGGCTCCCCCATATGCTCGCGGGCCACCCAATCCACGGCGATTTTCTCTTCGACGACGACACCATGCTCGGCTATCGGCTGCAGGTCGGTGAATGAACCAGGAGTGTCCGCGCTTCTTTTCCTTGGCTGGCTTCCGTTCCTTTCCTTCGGAGGTTTGAACAGAAGGACGCGAAGGGAGCGAAGACGGCATCAACCGGACTTGACCTTTTTCAAATCGTTTCCTAACGGAATCCACATGGAGAACTCAGCCGTATTCGGAACCCGTTGGCAGCCCCGTCCTCTCCTCCTGTCACATGCCGCGGCCTTGTTGATCTTCCTGACCCTCCTGCCGGGGCCGGGACGGGATCTGTGGCGGACGGTGGACGACCCCGTTTATTTCGCCTTCAACCAAAGCCTGGGGGAAAACCATGCCTGGGCGGGGTTCATGGCTTGGGCAAACACCCGCTGGAAAGATTTGGTCACCGCTGTGTTCATGTTGCTTTTTTTTGTCTTTCCCGGATGGGGATTTCAAAAAGTACAACTCCAACGGGCGCTGGTGGGCTTTCTGGCCCTGATGATTTTTCTGCTCCCCTTCCGCTTTCTCGTCTACGAAAGTTCCAAAATCTTGGACATCACCGGCCCGAGCCCCAGCCGGGTTCATGAGGATCCATATTTGGTCACGGCAATGTTCCCCGAAATCCCCACCAAAGACGGCGAAGGGCGCAGTTTCCCCGGCGATCACGCAACCGTCATGCTGGTTTGGCTGGGCTACATTCTTGCCAACGACCGGCGCAACGCCCGAAAATGGCGGGTTCGCATCGCCGCCGGACTGGTCACCCTGATCTTTCTCGCGCCGCGGGTGATCGTGGGCAGCCATTGGCTCAGCGATCTCATTGTCGGCGGTTTCGCCATCTCGCTGCCCGTTTTGGCCTGGAGTTGGTACAGTCCGCTCCCCCATGCTCTCTGCGACCGTCTCTGCCGATTCTTTTTTCCAATCTTCGATACGGTGGGGAAATGGCCCCTCATTGGAAAATTGCCTTTTTTCAATTCACGGGACTAAAACGAAACCGCGAATTCAAGACGCTTTCCATCGAAAATGACCTTTGAACAGAAGAAAACAGGCCGAAAATCGGTATTTTTTCAAATTCTCACGCTTTTTTCACCATTCCTGTATTGACGACTTCATGGAAGCATTGCAGAATGCCCGCCATTCACTGGAAAAACCCATGAACTCTGT
>PXAS01000458.1 GCA_003565815.1 PVC group bacterium | reverse complement strand
GTCCCGGTCGGGCACTTCGAGATGGGTGACGATTCCCCCGAGGGTCAGGACGCGCATGCGCAATCCATTGGCGTTGGCGAGGGTGTAGGCGTGCACGTCCTCGCCCGCCGAGGTTTTGCCGCTGTGTTCTTTGGTGATCATCAACGCCCCATAAACCGCCGCGAAAAATTACGCAAGCCCGGGATTGGGAAATTCGTCTGGGAAGTGCGAAAGGATAAGGGATACGGGATAACCGCACTCGTCATTCTACACGCCCCATCGGGCCGCCTTTCGCGCTTTCGGGGCCACGGGGACAGGAGCGCCGGTCTCCGCACCGGCAGGGGCGAAGGGGGCGAATACGAACGTCCAACATCGAACTTTGAACATCGAACTTTGAACGAAGAGGGCGGACAGGAGCGCCAATCGCCGCATCGGCGGGGCGAAGGGGGCCGGGGACTTAAGGAGTCTCTTCCACTTCTCCATCCTCCGCGTCCCCTTCACCATTCAGAGGAAACCGGATTAACCGCCCCCCTATGTTGATCGACCCGGGAAATCGCGGGGGAAAGAGCACCAACAACAGCCGCTCGTCGGAATCACATTGGAAGTTGTTGTCGTACACTTGGGTCCAACCCTCGTCCTTGATCTCGGCAAATAAATTCACCGGTCCAGCCGGGTGAATGGGCACGGGCTCATTGATGCCCGGCTTGATTTTCACAAAATCAACGTCATCCCGGTTTCTTCGGCGTCCGATAGCCCCCATGTATTCCTGTCGAGTGAAATTGAACACGGAAATGTGTCCACCCGGGACCGCGTCGTCATTCAAATTCACGCCACTGACCGAGTATTTGGGTCCTGAATCGGGGTGATTGAGATTGGGGTGAAACAACAGCAAAACTTTCTCCGGTGCTTTTTGCAAAGAGATGGAGGCCACCGGCGTTCGGGTCACGGCATTGGGATCCGCTTCCGTGGGCTTTTTCTCTTCTTCGAAAAACAGCAGGGGCATCGGACCTTGGTATTCGTACAGTTGCGAGCGCCCGGAGGTGTTGAACCTGAGGGGAACGGATTTCTGAAATTTTCCTTCTTCGTCAAAAACCCCGAAATGCAAATTTGGAATCCGCACATTTGCGGCGATGTAAAAAGAGACCTCGTGGATCACGGGTGCCTCTTCCGCCTGGAGGGCAGACGGCAGAAAGACTTGAAGGCAAAGCAGGAAAGTCGGAATTAGATGTCGGATTCGTTGAGCCATCGGAATGAAATGATTTTGAATTGTCGGCCAAAGGCACTGGAGGGAACCCCGGCCATTTCGTCCAGGGTTGCGGTTTCATTCATGGGGACGATGACCCGTTGCACCACGGCTTCGCACCAGGCGCGGGAAATCGTTTCACCGGAAACCGGATCCCGAACATTGCCGTAAGAGCGAATGGTAAAGGTATCGGACCTGGTGGATAAAAAAGGGGCCAAAGAGGTTAGCACATCCGCTTGGGAAAGCCAAGCCGGGGTTCTTTCTTCGGGCGTCCATCCGTCAAGATTGTCTCCAAAAGGACGCCGCAATTCCCCGTCCGCCAATCGCGGGAATCGACCCGCATCGACATCCCCCTCCAAAACCGTATTGAGCAAGCTGTTTCCGTTTCTGAAATTTCCGGTGATGAACTCATTCAGGGAAAGGAAGGGGCGACCATTCGCGGCGGAATATTCCCGGACGCCTTCCGCCATGGCGGCGGCAAACTCATCCAATAAACCTTCGTCCCCATGATCGTAATCACTGTCCGCCCCATTCGTTCCGGTGCGGGGCTTGAGAAAGGTCACGCCGGGTTTGAAATTCAGGAAATGCCGGTCCAAGTCGTTGTCCATTTCCTCGATGTCCACGTCGAACAATTCCTGAATGGACTGGGGAAAGCGCGAGAAGCCGGGGGGGAAGTCAATTTGGTTTTGGACGAGATCATTTTCGGTTTGGTTGAACTCGTCATGCAGGTTCCGGTCCCGGCGGGCATGAACGAAATCCTTGAACAAGGTACTGCCCAACACCGCTTTCCAAGCCGGAACAGAGACACTGTTGAGATTGAACTGTCCTTCCACCGTCAAAACGACACCCGAATTTTCCCCCAGATCGGCGAGGAGGTTATCGTCGTAGTCGGTCAAACCCAAACCTCTTGCCGGAAACAGCGATAAACGGGGGTGCGGAATGACCGGATTGTCGTTTGCAAGCGATGGCATGGAAATGCCCGCCTGCATTCCGGACAGAAAATATTCGTCAAACAGCCGGTTCCATTGTGTGCCTCCCCACGCATTCCCCACCGCGTAGGGCGCGCGCCCGGCGATATGCAAATGCTGCAGTTGCCCAATGGAAATCAAAGGCTGGCGGGGCAATTCAAACATGGGGAGGTCTTTGCGGAAATCCTGACTCCAAGGCGAGGAACTCAATACCCTGTCAAAATAAAAGACGCGGGTATCCTGGTTGACGGACAAAATATTCGGCAGTGCATCGGGACTGTAACTGGTCGCTTGCTCGTGCATGGTGTGACTGTCCGTCACGACATTATCCCCGAAAGCCGGGGTGGTCGTGCGCTTGTCCACGTGCTTCAACCACAAACTGCGATCGCCCAAATAGGTGGTGCCCCGTTCGATGATCCGAAAGCGGTAGGTGAGCCAACGGGCGTTCCATCCGCCCAAATTGCCCATGACGCCGCTGTCCACGTCATCGTACAGGAAATCGCGATAGACCGCCAAAATGTCCCCCCCATTTTCGGGCGCCTTGCGCAGGGTCACGGTCAAGCGGGTTTCATCCATTTGATATCGAACGGGATCGCTGTTCGCCAAATCGGTCGGAAAAGTCATCGCGGGTACCGCATTTAAAACCCAGCGGGTTTGGTTCACCTGACGATTGGCAAAAGAACCCGTTTGCTGGGGCGTACGGTCATTGTTGGTATCCGGTCCACTCCAATAGAGCAAACGACCGGGGCCGTGCGCGTACACATCGTGGGATTCGGGGTGGAGGTGACGGGTGACATGATATTGCTCTCGGTTCAGCCGTATTCGGATGGTTTCCCCATAGGTTTGCACCACATCAAACGTATGCTGCCAGTCATCCCCCACAAACATCGTGATGGGCTCCATGCCGGTGATTTCCACCACCAAGTCTTCCGCAACCAAACCCGAGGTGTAAGGATTCCACAACTCCAACACAAAATGCATGGACATGATCCCCCTGCGACCGCTACCGACATGTGGCACAAACTGCAACCCGAAATCCGTAATCACTGGCACCACACTGTGTACGATTTCATCGGATCCGGGGTTCAAAGTGTTCGGCGGCGTGATTTCATGCATGCGGCGAAGATCATTTTCCACGCGCACCAGGGGATTTCCGGAATTTGGCGAATCCATGTAGGCCGGGTAGTTCATAAATTGTGCGAAACCGCTCCCCAACAATCCTGGAGCCAGGGACAGGTCTTTTTTCACCCCGCCATTGAGAGGATGGGTCAACAACCCCCGCGCATTCAAAGTGAAATCATGAAAACCACCCTCCGCACGGGGATCCGGCAATGGGTTCATCAATGACATTTGCTCCAACCCCACCAACCGCTGTATCCCCGCGATCATGCCGGCCTGATCAAAATCGGTTTGGGTACCCAGGGCCAGTTCCTGGGACACCCGTACGGGCACCCCGTACCGCATGCGCCGAATTTCCGTGTCATGCATTTGGCCCGGATTTCCTCCTCCGCCAAGGTTTGCAAATTGATCGTACAAGCCCAAACTTGCCTTTACGCCTTCATCCGCCACCCAATAGGCGTATTGGCCCACCGTCCCGGCGGGTGCGGGAATGGGAACCAATGGCGCCCGCACGAAATTTTCCGTATCCGTGTTTCCACCTGCGGACCCTTCCCCCAACAACAGCGCGGTTGCGCCCCCGGGTCCGGTGGAAATATCATAATTCACCCCTTGGATCGGGGTGGAGATCAGCCAGCTGGGCTCCATTCCGGCAGCCCCTTGCGTGTCCCATACGCCCGTCACCCAACGGTTCTCCGAGTGGGCCGCGTTTCCCAGAATCGCGGCCGTTGCCGTGACACGCCGATCGGGTCCCGCCGTCGACTGCAGTTGCGCCAACGCCAATTCCATGCCCAAGCGCGCGTTTTGCCGGGCCACATGCATGTCCATCGAACTCCGTACCTCCCGCAACCCCATGCGCACTTGCACTGAAAAGGCCAAAACCGACATCAACAACAAACTGACCACCAACAAGGTGATCAGCAGAGCGCTGCCTGCTTTGGTTGACTGGGGCGGTTTCATGGGATGGTCTATTCTTACCGCCATTTCACAACCCAACAACTTGTTTCATGTT
>PXAS01000414.1 GCA_003565815.1 PVC group bacterium | reverse complement strand
GGCCGGCGAAGCATCCGCAGGGTTCAACACTTCTTCCCATCCGCAGGCCGGCGAAGCATCCGCAGGGTTCAACACTTCTTCCCATCCGCAGGCCGGCGAAGCATCCGCAGGCATCTATTCGTAAACATCCACAATCAAAAATCTCGCGCCACCCAATCATTATGAAAAGTCAAACCCAATCTCCGTCCGGCATCAGCTTCTTCGAACGCAACCTCACCGTCTGGGTCATCCTCTGCATGATCGGCGGTGTCCTCATCGGACGCTTCCTTCCCATCATCCCCGACACCCTGGCCAAGTTCGAATACGCCAGTGTCTCCATCCCCATCGCCTTTCTCATCTGGCTGATGATTTATCCGATGATGATGAAAGTCGATTTCGCCAGCATCAAAGACGTGGGCAAAAGTCCCAAGGGCCTTTACCTCACCTGGGTGGTCAATTGGCTGATCAAACCCTTCACCATGTTCGGCATCGCCTGGTTTTTCTTTTTCGTCGTGTTCTCGAATCTGATCCCGGAGGATCTGGCGAAAGACTATTTGGCCGGCGCGGTGCTGCTCGGTGCGGCGCCCTGCACTGCAATGGTTTTCGTGTGGAGCCACCTCACCAAAGGCAACCCCGCCTACACCGTGGTGCAGGTCGCCACGAACGATTTGATCATCCTCATCGCCTTCACGCCCATCGTCGCCCTGTTGCTCGGCATCGGCGGGATCGAAATTCCTTGGGACACCCTGTTCCTCTCCGTCTTCCTCTTTGTGGTCATCCCTTTGGCGGGCGGCGTTTTCACGCGCCATCAGGTGGTCAAAAACAAAGGCCTGGAATATTTCGAGAAAAGCTTCATTCCCAAATTCAACGGCGTGACCATTAGCGGATTGTTGCTGACCCTGATGCTGATATTCTCCTTTCAGGGTGAAGTGATACTGAACAACCCCTTGCACATCGTCCTCATCGCGGTGCCGCTGATCCTGCAGACCCTGCTGATTTTCACCATTGCCTACGGCGCCTCCAAATGGATCAAACTTCCCCACCAGGTCGCCGCCCCCGCGGGCATGATCGGCGCCTCCAACTTCTTCGAACTCGCCGTGGCCGTCGCCATCACCCTCTTCGGGGCGGGATCCCCCGCCGCCCTCGCCACCATTGTCGGCGTCCTCGTGGAAGTGCCCGTCATGCTCGGGCTCGTCAAATTCGCCAACCGAACACGCGGATGGTTCAAAGAATGAAAGTAGGAAAGGAAAACCAACGGACCCCGTACCGCCGTAGCCTTGGCGAAAGCGCATGCCTGCGCCGGACAACGGATGGTTTTTGTGTATCCCATATCCCGTATCCCGTATCCCGTATCCCGTATCCCGTATCCCGTATCCCATATCCCATATCCCGTATCCGCGGCGAAGCCGCTCACTCACCCCAACCCCATGACAAAACCATGAAAAAACTCTCCATCTACGATCCCTCCATGTGCTGCTCCTCCGGTGTCTGCGGTCCCTCCGTCGACCCCGTCCTGGTGCAACTGACCTCCGACCTCGAATGGCTGAAGAAGCGAGGCATCGCGGTTGACCGCCACAACCTCTCTCAGCAGCCTGCCGATTTCGCCGCCCATGACGCGGTGCGGGACGCGCTGCAAAAGGAAGGACAGGACTGTCTTCCCCTGATCTTCGCCGACGACATACGGGTGGCTTCGCGTTTTTATCCCACCCGCGAACAGTTCGCGAAAATCTTTGGGCTCAAACTCGAAGAGGCCGATTGCGGTTGTGACGAAACCGGATGCTGCTCATGACCCTGCCCGCACGCTGGCTCGACGACGCCCCGCCCATTCTCCTGTTCACCGGCAAAGGCGGCGTGGGCAAAACCTCCCTCTCCTGCGCCTCCGCCATCCGCTTGGCGGACGAAGGCAACCGCGTGCTGCTGGTCAGCACTGATCCCGCCTCCAATCTCGATGAAGTCCTCGACACCCCGCTCGACGGGGAACCGCGTCCGGTCACGGGTGTTCCCGGCTTGGAGGCTCTGAATATCGACCCCCTAAAAGCCGCGGAACGGTATCGCGCCCGGGTGGTCGATCCCCTGCGCGGCGTACTTCCCGACGAAGCTCTTCGCAACATAGAAGAGCAGCTTTCCGGCGCCTGTACGGTCGAGATCGCCGCTTTCAACGAATTCACCCGCCTGATCGGCGATCCCAAAACCCTCGAAAACCACGATCACATCGTCCTCGACACCGCCCCCACCGGGCACACCCTCCGCTTGCTCGCCCTGCCCGCCGCCTGGGACGGCTTCATCGCCGAAAACAAAACCGGGTCCTCCTGTTTGGGGCCGCTGTCCGGTCTGAAAGACCAACGGGAAATCTACGCCACCGCCGTGAAAGCCCTCCAAGATCCCGACCGGGCCCGCATCGTCTTGGTCACCCGACCCGAGGACGGCGCCCTTCGCGAGGCCGACCGCGCCGGACGCGACCTGCGCGCGGAAGGCATCTCCTCTCAGTATTTGGTAGTGAACGGACTTTTCAAGGCCGATCCTTCTATCACCGATGATCCCTTGGCAGAAACCTTCGAATCCCGAGGCCTCGCCTCGCTGGATCGCATGCCCACGGATCTTGCCCGCCTTCCCCGTGACACCCGACCCTACACCCCCGGCGGTTTGTTGGGCGCGGATTCGCTTCGTCGTTTTCTCAATGGCGAACTCCCCGAGCCTCCGCCCGAAAACGACCCCGTTTTGCCTGTACACGACACTCTCGGAACTTTGGTGGAGCAGATCGCCGCCGGCGGTCCCGGGGTGATCATGACCATGGGAAAAGGGGGCGTCGGCAAAACCCCCCTCGCCGCCGCCATCGCCCGCGCCTTGGCCCTACGGGGACTGCCCGTGCATCTCTCCACCACCGATCCCGCCGCGCACATCGCCCAAACCCTTGGCGAAACGCTTCCGAATTTGGAGGTGGACCGCATCGACCCTCGCGATGTCACCCGCAAACACATCGCACAGGTACTCGCCACCGCCGGAGCGAATCTCGATGCCGAGGGACGCGCCCTGCTCGAAGAAGAACTTCGATCCCCCTGCACCGAGGAAGTGGCCGTGTTCAACGCCTTCGCGGAAACCGTGGCCAGAGGAAAAGACCAATATGTGGTCCTCGATACCGCCCCCACCGGGCACACGCTCCTCCTGCTCGACGCCTCCGAAGCCTATCACCGTGAAGTATTGCGAGATCAGGGCGAACTGCCCGAATCCGTCAAAACCCTCTTGCCGAAACTCCGTGACCCCGCCTTCACCCGCGTATTGCTGGTCACCTTGCCCGAGGCCACCCCCGTGCACGAGGCGGAGCGCCTACAGGAGGATTTGCGCCGGGCCGACATTGAGCCCAAAGCCTGGATTCTCAATCAAAGTCTCGCCGGAGCCGCTCCCGTCGATCCCCGTCTACGCCTCCAAGCCCATCGCGAAACCGCCTTTCTCGAAGAAGCCCGCGGATTGTCCAAACAACTCGTCCTCATCCCCTGGCAAGCCAAAGAACCCGTCGGCGCCGAGGCCTTGGATCGGTTACTCACGTTTACGAGCCCCGCCGGGTCAAGCTAATCCAGCAGTACCTGCTAAAATTCCTGTTGCAATGTTGGAAATCACTTTTCATCCATCAGACCCTCTGGCCAATGGGGGAGGATTTCCAGTGCCGGGTTCAGAATGGCATGGGGGAAGCAGCACTTCGTATTTTCGGTATCTCATGGAACCCGATGTTGATATGATATACCAAGAATTCTCTTTGTTTGCCGCCCCCGGCGTGCCCCAGGCCATGTCTTTGGAAGCGTTTGGACCTGAAAACAATATGTGGTCCGTGGTGGTTGCCGGACCGAAGGTACCCGACTACACCCCTTATCTTCTCAGCCGCAATGTGAATGAATCCGTGCTGAAGGATTGGACCCCAGATCAAGACGCGCGGCTGGAACGCGTGGGTACCAGAGGCGGCGATTCGGCGTACACCACGCCTTTCGACAGGTCGAGGATTGTCGTGATTCGTTTCGGAGGAGGCGGAGGGGTCTTGTCTCGTGAACATCACAAGTGGTCCAATCTAAATCCAAGTTCCGAAACGCATTCCGTCCTGAATCCGTGAGACCTTTGCTCGGCAATGTTTCGTCAGATCCTCATCAGACGCAGCAAGAGTTCGGAGCTGTAGACGGCGGACTAGCGGCGTGCGGCTTTGATGCGGGTGCTTTTATAGCAACAGGTATTTTATAGAGTTTTCGGCTTGACGGGTTGGGGGTGGCGGGGTAGGGTTTGGGCATGTTGGTTCCGAAGTCATCTTATTTCAGCAATCTGCCGCCGACGGTTTGGTCGGGGGGCGGGCGGAAACGCGGGTTGC
>PXAS01000157.1 GCA_003565815.1 PVC group bacterium | reverse complement strand
GCGCCCCGCTTCAACTCGGCCACTTCGGGCAGCGTCAGCGAGGCGGGCACATCGGGTCCGAAACACTCCCGGGAAAAGGTGACGTGTACTTCGAGCATATCCGCCCCCAGCGCCACCGCCGCCAATCCGGCGTGAATGGCGCCGGAATGATCAGACAGGCCCACCGGACAGGCGTGCCGGTCGCGAATTTCGGCCAGCACGTTCAGTCCCGCGCGTTCCGGCGGACAGGGATACGCGGAGGTGCATTGGTACACGCCAAAGGGGCATGCCGCGTCCCGCAAAATCTCCACGGCCCGATCCAGTTCGTCCCAACGGCTCATGCCCGAAGAAAGCAACACCGGCCGCCCCGTGGACGCCACTCGCCGCAGTAGATCCAACGAGGTAATTTCCCCCGCGCCCAATTTCCAGGCACACATGTCGAGGGACTGCAACAGGTCCACCGCCTCCACACTGAACGGAGAAGACAGGAACAACAGCCCGGACGCCTCCGCATGTTCTTTCAGTCCCGCCCACTGTTCGGGAGTGAACTCCATGCGTTTCCAATAGTCGTAACGGGTGGCGTCCTGCGGGCTGAACTTGACGCGCCAGGGTTCGGCGGGCGTGGATTCGGCCGCCGCGATGTGGGTTTGAAATTTGATGGCGTCCGCCCCCGTCCGGGCCACGGCGTCAATATACGCGTGCGCGGTGCCCAAACTCCCGTCATGCGCCTGGGCCACCTCCGCAACCAGCAGGCAGTCTGAATCGGGGCCAACCGTGCGCCCGGCAAGATCAAAGGAAAAAGATGACATGGTTCGTTCCCTATCAGAGGGTGCAAGCTTGTCAATCCGCGACATCCCGAGTGTCCGTATGCCGGCCGCGCGGCACGCGAAGGTTGAGTCCCCCGATTCAAGCCCAATCCGTGTACGCTTGACGGAAGAGGCCCCACGGAAAATTGTCCCGACAAATGAGTTGAAATCCGTGGAGTTTTCAACGAAAAGAGGAATTCATCAATTTCTCCATTCTTCCCCACTTCCATTTGAGGTTTTCCAACATGAAATGCTCCCTATACATTCCGGTTTTCAATGAACGCGAAGGCTTGCGCCGCACCCTGCGGGCCCTGATCCCTGAAAAAGGCCACCACGAGGTCTTCGTGGTGGACCGCGGAAGTCAGGACGGCAGCGAGGAAGTCGCCAAGGCGCACGACTGGGTGCGGTGGATCGCGTCCGACAAAGGGACGCTCGCGGAAAGCCTGAACCAGGCCGCGGAAAATGGCGACGGCGAAATCCTCATGTTTTTGCAGGCGGGCGCGTACCCGGTGCGGGGATGGGCGGAAGCCATTGAAAAACATTTCAACCAAGATGCCGACGCCGGCCATTTCCAGCTCGTGGAAGCCGATCCCGCGTCCAAACTGGCCGCCGGACTTCGGAAACTCGCCCTCAAGGCCGGCCAACAACTGATCGGCGGTCCCGCCGGACTCAGCGGGCTGGTGGTCAAACGCAGTACCTTCGACGACGTGCATGGCTTTATTCCCGTCCCCGATTTCGAGTGGCTGGCTTTCGCAAATCGAATCAAGGAAGCCGGCGGCAAGGTCGTCCCCATTCCTCACGACGTGCAACGCGCACCCCTGCCCGGCAGCCGTCAGGCCGACCCCTGGGAAGATTTGCTCGATGACCTGCGGGCCGCTTGGCGTTACCGGAAAACCGATAGTTTCGATCCCGTGCGGTGCCGTCGCAAAAGCTCCGCCGCCATTCTCCTGGGTCACGATCTGTTCGACGAGCCGGAGGTCGACGAGTATTTCGCCTATGCCCGCGAGGCCCTGCTCACTTTCAATCTGGAACGCCTGCAATCCTACCGCGGGGCGCACAAGGTGGTCTACATGGGCGGCAACGCCACCACGAAATTCTTGGACCGGCCTTCCGGGGTTCAGGTTTGCCCGCACATCCGCACCGCCTTGCCCAAGCGCTTTCAGAACTTGTTCCAGCAGTTGGAAACCGACGGCATCGACGGATTGCTCCTCGTCCGCTCCACCGCAAAGGACATCACCCATGCCCGGCTCAAACAAATCAGCGAACAATCCGGTGACGCCCCCTGCACCCTCGTTCCGGACGCGGAGGGCAAGGAGTGGCTCGCCCTTTGGATCAACGGCCCCGCCTTCGATCTCTTCCGAAACTGGGATCTGGATTTGTCCATCGCCAAATTGGAAAACGCCTTTTTCGATGCCGGACTTGAACTCAACATCGTCAACCCCGTGGCCCGCCTGAAAACCAACCATGATGCCCGGGCCATGTACTACACGGGCCTGATCGACCGCCTTCCCGCCTGAGGTATCGTTTGAAATCCCTCAAGATCGAACCTTTTTCCGGCATCAGCGGGGACATGTTTCTCGGGGCCTTGGCGCCCTTGCTGGACGCGGAGGCGGAAATCACCGCGCTCCCGGAACGTTTGGGCCTCCGGGATGTCGAGGTGACGTTTTCCGATGTCATCCGTTCCACCCTACGCTGCCGGAAAGCGACGGTCACCCTGCGGGGAATGGCGCCCGAAGTCGCCGACGAACACGGCCACGCCCATGAACATGCCCATGAACATCCCCACGGCCACGGACCTCATGGGCATCATCATGACCATGACCACGAACATGGCCACGAACATGACCACGAACATGGCCACGACCATTCCCACGGGCATCATCATGGCCATCACCGGCACGCGCACAGGGCCTACACCGACATCGTCCGCCTTCTGAAAGAAGCCGACCTCGGAGAGGGGGTGAAGAACCTCGCCCTGAGCATGTTCCGCGAACTCGGGGAAGCCGAGGCGGAAATGCACGGCATGCCCCTGGAAAAGGTACACTTTCATGAAGTGGGCGGCGAAGACGCCATCATCGATCTGGTGGGCGCGGCCATGCTCATCGACAAATTATCGCCCGATGCCGTGTATTGCAGCCCGGTGTGCGTCGGATCGGGTTCCGTCAAAACCGCCCATGGCCGCCTCCCGGTGCCGGCCCCGGCCACACAACGCCTTTTGCAGGGCATGCCCGTGTTTGCCGGACCCATCGAAATGGAAATGACCACCCCCACCGGGGCCGCGATTCTCAAAGCCCTGGCGCCCGCTTTCACCTCCCCCACCCTCTGCGTTCACCACACCGGCATGGGCGCGGGCTCCCGAGATCCCGCCGGCCAGCCCAATGCATTGCGCGTCAGCCTGTGCGCCCGGTCCGACGCGCCCGCCGGACCGCCGGCCGACCCCATGCGCACGGTGGAGGGCATTGTTTTGCTGCAAACCAATCTCGACAACGTCGGCGCCGAGGATTTGGGGGCGGATTTACTCGCGGACTTGATCCGGGAAGGCGCCTTGGACGCCTGGCTTCAGCCGGTCATCATGAAAAAAGGCCGCCCCGGCAACGTCCTGGAAGTGCTGTGTACGTCCGAGACCGCCGAGGCATTGGGCAAAACCATTCTCGCGCGCTTGCCCACCCTGGGGGTTCGGAAATTTGAAGGCACCCGTCACATCCTTCCCAGGGAGATTCGGAATGTGGAGACCGAGTACGGGGTCATCCGGGTCAAATGCCATCACCTGCCCGACGGAACGCTCCGCAAAGTCCCGGAATACGAAGACTGCCGCAAGGCCGCGCAAACCCACGGAGTCAGCACGGACCAAGTCCGGACGGCGGCCTCCGGCTGAGAACACACGAACTCACCGGAAACCACCATTCGCTGAAATCCTCTCGCTTTGTAGCCGACAAAGCAGTCGGACTGGGCTGGGATTGGTTTGGACTCATGTCCTCCATCAATCCGCGCGCGCCTTGACCGGAATCCGGCGCGGCTGGGCTTCGGCGCGGAACGGCAGGGTCAGCGTCAAGACCCCCAGGCGCATCGTCGCGTCGATCGCCTGCGTGTCGATCCGGCTGTCCACCCGGAAGGATCGATTGTACACCCGGGTGATTTCTTCATTGCGGGGCGCACGGCCTTCAATCTGCAATACGCCGTCGTGCAATTGGACATTCAACGCGTCTTCGGACACGCCGGGCAGATCCACCAGCACGCGCACGCCGCGCTCGTCGCGGAAGACATCGGCCGCCGGTTCAAGGCGCAATTCCCGTTCGGGACGCGCTTCGCGGACTTCCCCTTGGCGGGAGGATTCGCGAACTTCTTTTTCATTGTTTTTCACCATTTCTTTTGTTGCAGTCATGATGGGTTCTCCTTTCTTTTGATTCGTTTTTTCGTTCGGATGATTGAAGCGTTTTCAGGCGCTGTGTACCTTCACCGGAATGCTTCGGGGTTTGGCCTCCGGCGCCTTGGGCAACCGAACCCGCAAGACCCCGTGACGGAATTCCGCCTGGATGGCGTCTTCTTTGACGGGCCAGGGCAAACTGTACTCACGGGAAAACTCCCCGTAACTCCGTTCGCGCAACACCACGTCTTCATTTTCACGACGTCCATCTTCCCGACGGGCCTCGATCCGAAGCCGGTTGTTTTCCAAGGCAATCGACAGCTCGTCTTCGGACACGCCGGGCAAATCCAACGCCAACAGGGCGCCGTCTTCATCCAGCTCCAATCCGGTTTCCGGACCGGCCGCCAGACAACTGTCCAAGTCAAACACCCGGCTGAAGTCCCGGGTCATCCGGTCAAGTTCTTCATACAGATCCTGGAAGTTCCAGGGATTTCGAATGTGTACCATGATAGACCTCCTTTGGTTTAGGGTTTACATGAAAGCACATAGCATACGGGATGCCAATTTTATTATATTTTATATACCCTTATTAATAAATAGTCTACGAATATTGTGGCCATTGCATACGTGTGTCATATTTACTCAATTCAGAATATTTGAAAACTGTATATGTCATATTGTCTCACACGAAACAAGAAAGGAACCCTTTTACCGAGTACCCTGCCAACCAGAAATCTTCGCATGGGATCGTGAGATACGGCTGATTTTTTGTCGTTTCCAGTGGGATTCAGACGATGATCCGCAGTCAGGCAAGGGCATCCATTGGTTCCCCAAAAATATCCGTTGGCTTTACGCCTCAATCCGCTGAAACAGATGCGCCCGATAAAACGCCAGCTCGGCGACGCTGGCCTGGATGTCGAAGTAGGCGTCGTGTTCGGCCATGTCGTCTTTCAGGGACGCGCCCGGGAACCATTTGCGGATGAATTCGACCGTCTCCTTGGGCGGCGCTTCCCGCCCCGCCCAATCCATCCATTGGGTTTTCAGCGTGGAGACATCCAACAAACGGTAATGGGCCCGGTGCAGAACCCCGGGGAAAAATTTTCGCACCAGCATCCAGTCATTGTGTACGCTATTGCCGGCAATCAAGGGACGGGCATCGGTTTCCCGCTGAATCGGCCCCACCACTTCATCAATATAGCGGCACAACTTCACTTCCGCGTCACTGAGGGTCACCGCCGAGGGTTTCAAACATTCCCTGACAATGTGCGGGATATGTTCTTTCACCCAAGGACTGATCCCCCGGTCATCCGCGCGTTTGATGAAGAGATTCACGTCTTTTTCCGGGGGGGCCAGGCGGTTGAGCTTCGCGTCCGTGGCCATCATGGACACCTGCAGGATCTCGGCGGTTTCCAGCTCCAAACTTGAAAACTCCGCATCCAGCCACAAATATCCGGGCGCACTCAAAGTTTCACCTGAACGGGCGTGAGCTTCCAGATGTCCTCGTTGTACTGGCGGATGGTGCGGTCGCTGGAGAACATCCCCACCCGGGCCGTATTGTAAATGGCCATTTTCGCCCAGCGTTCCTTGTCCCGGTACGCGGCATCGATTTTGTGCTGGGCTTCGACATAGGATTCGAAATCCGCCAGCACCAAAAAGGGGTCTCCGTGATCCAGCAAACTTTGTTTGATGGGCAGCAACACGTTGTGTTCGCCGGGAGTGAAGAAATCGCTGCCAATCCATTCCAGGATTTGCCGCACCATTTCGTTGTTCTCATAGATCTCTCCCGGATTGTAGCCCTCGGCCTGTAAGGCCTCGACTTCATCCACGGTCTTGCCGAAGATAAAGATGTTTTCCTCGCCCACCACATCGCGGATTTCCACGTTGGCGCCATCCAGGGTGCCGATGGTCAGCGAGCCGTTCAGGGCCAGCTTCATGTTGCCGGTGCCGCTGGCTTCCTTGCCGGCGGTGGAGATTTGCTCCGACACATCCGAGGCCGGAATGATCCGGGCCGCCAAACTCACCCGGTAATTGGGCAGGAACACCACCTTCAACTTGTCATTCACCCTCTTGTCATTGTTGATCGTCCGCCCCACGGCGTTAATCGCCTTGATGATGGTTTTGGCCAATTCATATCCGGGCGCCGCCTTGGCACCGAAAATAAACACCCGCGGGTGCATTTCGAAATCGGGTTCCTGCAAGAGCCGCCGATACAAATACAGGATGTGCAGCAAATTCAGATGCTGACGTTTGTACTCGTGCAACCGTTTGATCTGCACGTCGAAGATGGCGTGCGGATCCACCTTCACCCCGCAATCTTTTTCAATGATCGCGGCCAATTTTTCCTTGTTGCGGTGCTTGATGGCCATGAATTGCTCGCGGAATTCGGGGTCCTCCGCGTGGGCGTCGAGTTCCTTCAAGGCATCGAGATCCCGTGCCCATCCCTCGCCGATTTTCGAAGTAATCAACGCCGACAGCTCCGGATTGCAGGCCAGCAGCCAGCGCCGGGGGGTGATGCCATTGGTCTTGTTGTTGAATTTACCGGGAAACAGCTCGTTGAAATCCGCGAACAGGTTCCGCTTCAACAGCTTCGTATGCAACGCCGCCACCCCGTTCACGGAAAAAGAGGACACCACGGACAGGTGGGCCATGCGCAAATGCTGCACGTGCCCTTCCTGCACCAGGGAGAGGTCCCGCATTTTTTGATGGTCGCCCGGCCACTTGGCTTCCACATTGCGGAGGTGACGCTTGTTGATTTCAAAGAGAATCTGCAAATGTCGCGGCAACACCTTGCCGAACAGCGGCACCGACCAAGTCTCCAAGGCCTCCGGCAACAAGGTGTGGTTGGTATACGCGAAGGACCGGGTGATGATTGACCAGGCCGCATCCCATTCCATCTCCTCCTCGTCGTGCAGGATGCGCATCAATTCCAGAATCGCCACCGCAGGATGCGTGTCATTGAGCTGAATCGCCACCTTCTCGGGGAACGCGTCCCGGCCATCGTTCTCCCGTTTGTGACGCCGCAGAATATCCCGCAAAGAACAGGCCACGAAGAAATACTGCTGCACCAGCCGCAACTCCTTGCCATTTTCGGTTTTGTCGTTTGGATACAGCACCTTGGAGATGGTCTCGGACATGTTCTTTTCCTGGACCGCCTCCACGTACCCCCCCTGGTTGAAGACATTGAAATCCAAATCCTCCGAAGCCCTGGACTCCCAGAGGCGCAGGAAATTCACCGTATTGGTGCCATAACCGGCAATGGGCACGTCATAAGGCACGCCCACCACCTCCCGGGCATTGATCCACTTGGGACGGTACCGCCCCATGTCATCGAACACGCTTTGCACTTCGCCATACACCTGGATGGTCTGCGCGTACTCCGGGCGAATCAACTCCCACACATTCCCCTGCCGCAACCAGTCATCCGGGTGTTCGATTTGATAGCCGTTCACGAATTCCTGACGGAACAAGCCGAACTCATAGCGGATGCCGTAGCCGATCGCGGGCAGGTCCAGCGTGGCCATGCTGTCCAGAAAACACGCCGCCAGACGGCCCAGACCCCCGTTGCCCAAGCCCATGTCCGTCTCATCCTCGCGCAGGACCTCGAAATCGATCTCCAATTCCGCCAGCGCGGTATTCACCTTGTCCTCCACCCCCGCGTTGTACATGTTGTTGGTTAGCAAGCGCCCCATCAAAAATTCCAGGGACAAATAATACACCCGTTTGGCTTCCGCATTCCGGTGGGCCTGCTGGGTGGCAATCAACCGGTTGATCAACAAATCCTGCACCGCCTTCGACACCGCCTTGCGCCAGTCCCGATGCGTGGCCATCGTCGTCGCCTGCGCCTGGGTGTAGCGCAAGTGATACAAAATCAGTTCTTTCATTTCCTCCACCGTGATATCCACGGTGGGGTTCAGTTTCACGGGAATGGTCGAGTTCGCCATGGGAAATCCTTTGGGGTTCAGATTGGGGGTCAAATTCAAAAATCGCAGGGAAAAACGTTTGCATGTCAGCCCTACCCCAAGGGAACGCGAAAGTGAAGCCTGAAAAAAACACCCCCGCGAAAAAAACGGCCCGGGGAGTTTACAGGCGCAATCCGCGCGGTTCGAGGCTGATTTCATTTTCGGGCACCACGGCTTCCATCTCCGTTTTGTCGGAAAAAGCGCGGAACGGCTTTCCTCCCTGGACATGGACGGGCTTACTCGTGCCGAAGCGCCACGATTGGGTCCAAACGGGCCGCGCGAATCGCCGGATAAATTCCAAACAAGATACCCACCCCGACGCTGATCCCCAGCGACAGGACAATCGCATACATGGGGACAATGGTGGGCATGCCGGCAAAATATTCGATGATTTGGGGAATGATCCCCCCCACCGCGATGCCCAAGATCCCTCCGGCACTGGACAGCACAATGGTTTCGATGAGAAACTGTCCGATAATCTGGGATCGTTTCGCACCGATGGCCCGGCGGATTCCGATTTCACGGGTCCGTTCCGTTACCGAAGCCAACATGATGTTCATGATGCCGATGCCCCCCACCAACAAGCTGATCCCGGCAATCGATCCCAGCACGATGTTGAATGTGCGTTGAGTGGCCTCGGCCTGTCGCAACAGGGCCAGCGGCACGCTTACCCGATAGTCTCCGCGGGGATGAAAGCGTTGGAGCATCTGTTCGATCGCCGCCGCCGTCGACTCCACGTTCTCCAATTCGTCGACTTCGACCACCAACTGATGCAGTTGCACCATGGATCGTTCGGTGGACCCCTCGCTTCGTCTGATCACGATGTCACCAAAGCGTTCCCGGGCCGTGCTCAGCGGGATGTAGGCGTCCACCTCCTGGTCCGGAGTCTGCACGCCCCCGGCGGTTCCCCCCGTTTCACTGCGAATGATCCCCACCACTTCATAGTAGTTGGCTCCCACCCGAATGCGATTTCCCAGCATGGTCTCCGTCGCCAACAACCGGCGGGCGGAACGCTCGGTCAACACACAGACATTCGCGCGGGTTTCCAGATCTCGCTGCTGCAAACGGCGGCCGGCAATCAATTCCCGCTCCACCAAATCAAACCAAGCGGGCGTGGTCCCGACAATCCGCAACTCCATGGTACGGCCCCCGACCCGGGCGTCGTGCGGAATCAACTTTGCGGGCACGGTCCGTCTGACCGTGGGTATGGTCTCGCGGATGCGGACTTCGTCGTCATAGGTGAGTCCGTAGATGCTCATCCGCACCCGCTCCGAGCTTTGGTCCTGTTGCGATTGCACGGAATGCAAAATGATGTTCTGACTCCCGAGGCGTCTGATTTGGGATTGCGCTTCTTCACTGGCGCCGGTCCCCACCGCCAGCATGGCGATGACGCTTCCCACCCCGAACACCACCCCTAGCATCGTCAAAAGCGAGCGCAGTTTATGCAGCAAAAGGGTTTTGATCCCCAGCCGAACCGAGCGTGTGAATTTGGAAATATTGGTCATAAATTCAATCAATCCGATCAATGTGTCCATCGCGCATATGCAGCCGATGGTCGGCCCAGGACGCGATTTCATCCTCATGGGTGACGATTAAAATCGTTTTTCCCAGTTTGTGCAACTCGCCAAACAGCCCCATAATGTGGTCACCGGTGGCGGAATCCAAATTTCCGGTGGGCTCGTCGGCAAGGATCACCCTGGGATCGTTGGCCAAGGCCCTGGCGATGGCCACTCGCTGCTGTTGCCCGCCGGACAATTCGGCGGGTCGATGACCCAAGCGGTCCGCCAACTCCACCTGTTCGGCCAGCTCTATCGCCCTGGCTGCGCATTCTTGGGGCTCCCAGCCCTGATAAAAAAGCGGCAACTCAATATTCTCACGAACCGTCAACTGGGAAATCAAATTGAAACTCTGAAAAACAAAGCCCAAATATTTCAGACGAATCGCGCTCAGGTCATCATCCTCCAATTGGCTCACATCCTCTCCCGCAAGCGTATAGGTGCCGGAGCTGGGACGGTCAAGGCAGCCCAGTAAATTCAACAGGGTGCTTTTCCCCGATCCCGAAGGTCCCATGATCGCCCAAAAACTACCCCGGGAAAACTCAATGCTGACGCCATCGAGGGCACGCACCTTTTCAGAACCCATTTGATAGATTTTTCGGACGTCTTTCAAGCTGACCATCGGATCCGCTGGAGAACCGGAGGAGAGAGCCGCAAAGGATGGTTGGGAAAGGTGTGGCATGGGCGATCTTGGCATGGGGAACCGTTATGAAAGATTGTTCATTCTTCGGGTGCGGGCCGGGGACGCCCACTCCTCTCCCCGCTCCATTCCCCCCGCCCCTCTCCCCGTGGGCGTTCCGCGCGGGCTTCTCCTTGCCCGCGTTCCGAGCGTTGCGCATCCGGGGGGGCCGCAGCCGGGACTTCGGTGATTTCGGCGCCAGCCTCCTCCATGTCGGACTCGCCAAAGCTTCGATCCATCCCATCCGGGAGCGGAGGCGCCAGCGCCACCCGTTCTCCGGCCTCCAGTCCGGCGCGAATATGTACCACCCGATGATTGTCATAACCGATTTCCACGGACCGGGCTTCCAATCCCCCCCGCTCGCCGGGGACAAATACCACGTGGCCGTTCCCCTGCCTCACCACGGACTGAACCGGCACATAGAGAACATCCGTCAATTCTTCCACGATGATTTCCACCTGACAACTCATTCCCGTACGCAGATTGCTGGCATCCACCGCGATTTCCGTGCTGTAGACGGTGAGATCGGGGTTCAACCAAATGCTTTGCGCATCCGGCATGGGCGCAATCCGCCGCACCAGTCCGTGAAAGATCTGACCCGGGCGGGCATCCACCCGAATCCGCGCCGGCATGCCCACGTCCACGCGTTCCAATGCGGACTCGTGAATGCTCACGCTTGCCACCATGCCCTCGGAGGCGGGCAAATAAATCAATTCCTGGCGTTCCCGCACCTCCTGCCCCGCCTCCAAAGGCTCGCGGTTCCCCCGCCGTCCCGGATTCGCACTGGTCTCATACACCACCATGCCGTCCGCGGGCGCGACAATCCGGCAAAGCGCGATTTGATTTCGCAGATGCTCCAATTGTTGTTTCTGACGAGCGAATTCCTGTTCGCGGGCTTTGTAATTGGCCTCCGCCTGTACGATGTCCGCATGCGCGCGCATCCGTGCGCGTTCCAACGCTTCACCCGCACGTTCCACATCGCTTTCTTTCTGCTGTAAATTCCGGTTGTGCGTATAATCTTGCGACAAGCTCAGGCGCCCCCTGGCCAGCCGAAGATTCACCTGCGCCCGCTGATGCGACAGGCGATCTCCCTCCAATTCAAGGGAGGTAATAAACCCCGCCTCGGCCAAATCCTTGGAATCCTGGTATTTCTGTTCCGCGCGCAGCAATTCCTCTTGCGCAATGTCTATGTCCGCCTGTAGTCGATCGAGTTCCTGGGCATATTCCCCCTGATCCCCGGTGTATTTTTCCAAATCCAGTTTGGCGAAGCGGAGCGACAATTCCGCCTCGGCAATCTCGCTTTGGGTACGGCTTTTCGTCACATTCAGTTCCTGTTGAGCCCGGATGTATGACGCTTCCGCATTTTGAATGGCAATTTCCCGGTCCACCAGTCGATCCTCAAGGCCACTGGCGTCCAATTCCACCAAGAGATCCCCCTTTTTCACCATTTCACCCTCCTCGACAATCCAGATCAGGGTCGTGCGACCCTCCACCCGATTGGAGACGATGACCTGATCCCGGTTTCGGAGGTTTCCGGACTCCGAAACACTGATGGTCAAATTGCCCCGACGCACCTCGCCGGTGAGACCACCGTATGCTTCCACGCCCCCGGGGCGAATGTAAGCGAACAGCGCCCCGGCCATAAGGACGGCCAATACGACGGCAATCCACCTAAAAGCGGGGGAATGGATACGGGAAGTGATTTTGGAAGTTGTCATAACGGAATCGGGAATCATTTGTGAACTATTCGGGGGTAAATTCTGTCCAAAGGCCTTTCTCATCGACACGGAGCAGCTCCAGATTTTGCTGAAAGGTCAGTTCGGACACACGATAACTGACCAACGCCTCCACCACCGCGTTCTGAGCTTGAAGCAGGGATTCGTTGGATTCCAGCACATCCCGGGTGTCCGCCCGCCCCACCTCTTGAAAGGCCTGTGCCTGTCGAACTCTCCGCTCCGCGATCTGCAAGGCCTGAACCTGAATGTGGTATTGCTGGCGCTGCTGCAGGAGGCTGCGGAGAGAGTCGCGCACCGCCAATTTTACGGAATCTTCCAATTCCTGGACCCGCCGCACGGCAGACTCCACTTCAAGCAGACTGCGTCGAAAAGCCGCCCGTTCCGAACGCCGGTCCCAAGGGGCCTCCGACTCCAGTTCCATCGCGTAAGAAAGATTTCCAGGTTCAAAACGGGCATCGCTTCTCGTGGCAGAGGAAACTCCGCTGCGCCGCTCCCCCATGGAGGCGCCCCCCGAAAGGGTTAATCCGGGACGCAAGCCATCCGCCGCCACCGCGACCTTGCGCTGCGCGTCTTCCACTTCCGACAAGGCCACCCGCAGATCCAGTCTGTTTTCCAGCGCCAGCCTGATGGCCACGTCCTCCTTCAGTTCCAATCGCCCTCTCTCCGCCGCATCGGTTTCACCCAGCATGTCCTCGGCCTGCCCCATCAAACGATCCAACTCGGTCTCATCCAGCTCGATCCGACTGTCCGCGGGCAACCCCAGGGTCAGTTTAAAGCGGTCCAGTTCAGCCTGATATCGTTCCCGATCGGAAATCAGACGTTGCCGGGCCCGCAACAAATCCTGACGTCCCTGATCCACCTGAATCCCTGTCACCCGCCCCTTTTCGTGCAGGGCGTCGGTGCGGTCGACCAATAGTTGCAAGCGTTCCAGACTGGCCTCCGAATTGCGGATTTGATCCCTTCGTTGCAACACCGAATAATATTCACGGGCGATTCTCACCGCATGGTTTTTCTTGAAACGTTCAAACGAGTAGACCGCGTAGAGCAAGTTGCGTTCCGCCTGGGTGCGGGCTTCCGTGACCACATGGCGTCCGCTACCCCGCATCAAAGGCACGGTGATCGACGCATCCGCAAGCAGCCCCAGCGAACTCCCCCCCTCCCCGCTCAGCAGACGCACCAAATCCAATACCAGACGCCCCCCGAGCGTGGCGCCCGACTCCAATCGGCGTTGAAGCCCCAACTCACCACTCCCGCCCACGCCCCGCTCACCCGAGTCCTCATTGCCCGAAAACACTCCCTCCAACGCACCCCGGAACGAAGAATCAAAACGATACTGCTCCAAATCCAGTTGCAAGGCGGTGGCAAAAAGGGATTCCTTTTGCGCTTGATATTCACGGGCATGCCCCGCGCCCAATTGCAGGGCCTCGATCAGACGAATTCGAACAGGCTCCTCGTTTGCAGAGATCAGATCGGGAACCAAAACATTCGGGCGCTGAAGCGCTTCCCCCGTGTCCGGCCAGTGCTCGGGCCGATCCAACGCGTCTGACCCAAAGGAAGCCATACCGGCCACGGGCAAGTTCTGCTCCAGCAACAAACGTCTGCGAAACGTCTCGGCAGGGGATTCGACATAAAATGGTTCCGTCCCGCCCATGCCCGTCCGTTGCGCCTCCGCAATCAGACGAGTTGCAGATCGATCGGCCGCCTCCCGATGCCGGGAGGGACTTTGGCATCCGCTGAAAAGCCAAACACCCGGAAATACCAATGGAAAACAGTGAATCAGGGAATTTAAAAAAGAAGGAAGGGAAAATGCAAACGATTTCATTGTCAGGAAGGTCGATGAAAAGAACCAACGTAGGCTGAATGAACGTAAACGCAAGGAAAACCGAAAAAGTGTAAAGAATCTCTGAAAAGTGCGCCCCCCCCCCATAAAAAAGAGCCTTTTCATGATGAAAAGGCTCGAAAAAAATTGGAGCGGCCAGCGAGAATCGAACTCGCGTGTCCTGCGTGGGAGGCAGGCGCATTACCACTATGCTATGGCCGCGGTCAAATTAGGTTCTGTGCCGGAAGGTGATGCGTCCTTTGGTCAGGTCGTAGGGGGATATCTCCACCTGCACCCGGTCACCGGTGGTGATGCGGATGAAGTGTTTGCGCATTTTGCCGCTGATGTGGGCAAGAATTTCGTGCCCGTTTTCCAATTGTACCTTGTACATGGTGGCGGGCAATACTTGGTTGACGACGCCGTCAACTTGAATGAGATCCTGATCTTTTTTCGCTGGCATAGAAAATGGGGTTTTACTGAAAGAAGGCCATGCACTTAGACATTTTTTTCGAACATTGCAAACCTTTCGTCACATTTTCGTGTATTTTCCATGTCTTTCGGGATTCTCGGCGGTTATAGGTTGATTTGACCGTGGGATTACGCCATGGGAGGGACGAATCTTCTTACCAACCGGACATGCACATTATGAAAAGACCACTCAGCGACACCATCGGCTACACGGAAACCGGCAGCCGCGCGGCGGAAAAAGATCCGACCCTCATTCAATTCATCAACATCAAATTGGCGGCTTTGAATTTGCCGGTTTTCGGGGATGAAACCACATACCCTTTTTTGGAAATCGGCAAATCCCTGCTGGCCTCCTATCACGCCAAGGACCGGTTGCTGGGGTATCATCTTTGCCCGGCGGACCAGTATGTGCATGATTTTATTTGCAAATACTTCGAGGAAAACGGCGTTGAGCCCAAGGGACGGTGGCTCCCCTCCAAAACCTTCACCCTGGAACGTCACGGCCTCGCCCGCGCCCTTTCGCTCCCCGCGGACGGAGATGAATTTTCTTCGGACATCATTACCAGTTATCGAACCCGTCACGGGGTCCTGCACAATCCGAAAAGTGACAGGCGCACCACCAAAGGGGTGTTTCACGTCTGTGAAGGCGGGCTTCCGATTGCCTGGGACAAGAAAGCGGTACCCGTGGAAACCTTCTCGCGTTTGCTGCATGCGGCGGTGAATCCGCCGGAGTCCTCGTTGGAACTGCCTTTCACTCACTCACAGACGGAGAAAGCCAAAACCTGGGTCAGCCTGTTGTTGCGTCCCCTGCTCTGCCCGGAAGTTCCCGGGGTTTCCGAAGAAAAACGAATTGAAGTCCGCTTCTTCGCCCCGGGCAGCATGGTGGCCAATTTGGATTTCGTGGAAAGCATCTTCGGCAACGCGGGCAACCCCCTGTTGCCGGAAAACGACGCCCGCCTGGATGTGGACGGATGGTCGGGGCACACGGGATGCGTGATTCTGGCGCCGCACCTGATCCGCTTGAAAAAGAAAGCCCTGGGCCTGCCCCATATCAGCGAAGCCAGCGAGCGGCAAAAACGCGACGGCATGTGCTGGGAAAACGAGGACGAAGCGTATAACGACGGCACCGCCTTCAAGGTGACCTGCCGCGACGAGCGCGGGGTGGTGATCACGTTGATTGCCGACAACTATTTCGGCTACTGTAAAAAAGAAGTGAAAACCCAACTCAGTTACGCCGCCAATTTGTATGGTCTGGTGGAAGAGGAACACGCCGGGGGAGCCATCGCCTATCCGAGTTTCGACCTGGGCGAAGATTTCCGGCTCAGCCAGTTGCACGGGGACATGGACCATACCTTTGACGAGGTCCTGGAATTATGCGGGGACCGGATGAATCGCCAGCCCGAAGGGCACGGCATCGACAAGCAGTATCCGGACATCATTTACATCCCGGAAACCGCGCATTTTGTTTTGCGCCAGCAATCCATCTCCTGGGAGCGCAACGGGAAGAAACATCAGATCAAGCTCAAACCCTGGGTCTCCTATGTGCTCCCAAACGGATACAAGGTGCAAATGATCAACCCCTTCACCGGACAACGCTGGCGCTTGATCGGCACCAACCCGGAAGGCGTGGTCTGTCATAAACCCTGCACGGTCTCCGGAGGCGGGAAATCCGAAATTTCCAAACCGATTGCCGACGCCATGGTCACGGCCCCCGTGTTTACCCCGAATTTCCAGGAAGACATGGACATGGTGGAGGAAATTCTGAACAAGGATTTCAGCGACCGTTTCAAGACCCCGAAAGATCCTGACAAACCCAGTCGCCCCATCCTCAGTCAGGAACGCTCCCTGGGGTCGGTGATTCGACTTCTGACCCCAAACTCGGACTACACCGAAGAATACAGCGCTTGGTTGAATTCCATTCCCCAGCGGGTCAAAGACCTGATTCTGACGGTAAAACGTTTCCATCGTCCGCATTGGGGCGACTCCTGGCGGGAACGGTTTCACGTGGACATGATCAACGGCATGCCCGGGTTCGAATTGCGCTACCGCAAGCGCCCGGTGATTGCCGGTTATGTGCGCCTGGGATACGCGGAAGACAATTCCTGGCGTCTGTTCAGTTTGCGGAAGGACTTCTGGCCGGCGGTCAAGCTCCAACGGGAGGATGATATCAGCGTGTCCGTGGTGGTTCCCGGAAAAAAAGTCGCCCATCTGCCCGAACGATTCAATGCCCCTTCCTACAAATTCCTCGAAAATTGCGAATACCGCCTTTTCCAGCGTCCGGATGACGCGATCATCCCCGGATATGACAAGTACACGGAACGCGATTACGCGCGGGATGGCAATTTCTTTTCCAATTACGCGCCGCTGACCCGCGACGACATTCGGGAAATGGTGGATGACGTCATTCTCTTCCAACAATACACCGAAGACATGCAGGATGCGATGCGGGCCTTTCTCGCGGATGAGAAAGGACCCAAGTTCTTCGTCTGCAACAGCCGTCCTCGCATGGTGGATGGCTCGCCGACCAAAAACCCCCGCTACTTGCAAAACCGGCCCGATTTGGGTCACGAGCGGGACGAGTATCTGGCCGAATTGGGAACCCGCTTGCGCCGCAGACTTCCTGAATCGGCGCCGGTTTACAACCCCGTGGCCGCCGTGTTGCCCGGACGCCGGAACAACCCGCCGCAGCCCAAACTCGGCATCCGCCCGCTGGCCGTCTACAATCCGATTCATTATCAGGAACTTCCCGAACTGTTCATGGACTTCATCGCCAGCCTCACCGGCAAATCTCCCTCGACGACCGGCGCGGGATCGGAAGGCGCGCTCACCAAAGGGCCGTTCAACATGCTCCTGCCGGTGGTGGACCTCAACAATGCCTTGGTCAGCTTCCTGCTCACCCAAAGCCATGGATTCACCACCGCCGCCGGGTACGTGGGACACAAGTACCGCGTGGATCACGACATCAGCCTGCTGATGCCCGAACTTTGGTGCCGCATGCGGGACAACGAACAAGATCCGGCCTGGCTGATCAAAAACGGGTTTCTGGAAAAACTCGATGATTTCGAGCACGAGGGAAAGCCGGTTTTGGCCAGTCGGCTGGGATACCGCATCACTGAAAATTTCGCCCGCAGTATTTTCGGACGCGTATTCAGTCATCCCGATCTGGTTTTAACCGAAGACATGCTCAAACCCGAGCAGCAAAGCTTGGCGTATTTCGTGGACGGCATTGCCAACATCGTGGAAGCGCAAAAAAAAGCCGCCCAAAATTATTTTGAGGATGGCGGCATTGACTTGGCGATCCCGCCCTTGAAAGCCTTGTTGCACATCATGGTGCACGGGCATTATGAGGGCAAAGGGCTGGACGATCCCGAAATCAGGGGCATGTTCACGCTG
>PXAS01000218.1 GCA_003565815.1 PVC group bacterium | reverse complement strand
GTAAAACAGCCGGGATAAAAATCCCGGTGGTTTTTTGCGTCGCGTAGCGACGGGCCCACGCATAGGCGTGGATTTCAATCCACGTTTCCGGTTCAAAATAGGTTTTTGCGTCGCGTAGCGACGGTTGACGGACCTGGAGGTTTCAACCTCCGGTACGGTGGTGGTGGGATTGAAATCCTCAGGTTCCTCAGGCGTCGCTACGCGGCGCTCTTGGTCAAATCATGGCCGTTCCGTGGATTGAAATCCACGTCTATGCGTCGAATGTCGCTACGCGACAGGGGCTGAAGTCCCGTTATTCAGGGTAATCTCAAGAATTGTCGAGTATGGGGGTGCCAACTTTCTTAAACTCAAGTCCAGAAAGAAATCTGTGTAAAGAGCAACACAAGGCCGAGGGGCGCGGTGGTTTTTGCCATCGCTTGTCGTTGGGTGAACGGTCTTGTCCACCGGCGCAAGGCCGATGGACGCTAATCCCGTTGGGATAATGAATCGGACTCGGAATCACTCATCCTCAAAATAATCGGAGTCCAGGCGTTTGAGCGTGATCGTGCGGATGGCGGAGACACCGATCCAACACCACCTGCTCGAAAAGATAGGGATCGATTTCCCGGAGCTGAGACATCAGTTCGGAGCGCAACGAAGCAGTGATGGAGTGCGCTCAACTCCCCAAAATGAAACGCGCGTTTTCTGCGGCAAGCATGCCAAAGGTCCGGATGCAGGTGACGCCCATCGCCCGGCAGACGGTGGGAATTTTCACTTTCTTCCGTTCTCCGGGGATATGCACTTCATGCGTGGCGAGAGTCACATTAGGGTGTGATTTCGCGTAAGCAATCAGAATGGGATCCGCTTTGGCGAGAAAATCCCGCTTGGCCTCCTCTTTGAAATCCCCGGCCTGTACCCAACCAACCACATTTGCGATTTCAGCTGCCGAATGTGTATCCACAGGACGGAACAGGGTTTCTGCTCGATCTTCCGCCCAGGCAGTAAGCTCATCCGATCCTTCACGGAGTTCATTCAGCACTGGTTCAATGCTGAACACACGGCCCGCATCCGACATCACATCCAGCCAGTCCCAAAAACCCGGACACACCGAAAAATCGTAGTACTCATTCTTCGCCTGAATCAGCGTGTTGGTATCGAGCAGATAGGCGGTCAAGGCATGAACTCCAGACGCTGCGCAAACTTTTTAAAGGTTTCCGCCTTTTTAATCCCCAGCAGGGAGTAGGCCTCACGGTATGGCGTTTTTCCCTCGAGGGCACTCCCAATCACGGCCCGCGCCAGCGGAGGGCTCACCCGCACCCGTTGGGTAGCGTAATAGTTACCCTGACTCTTCCCATCTGCTTTCTGTTTTTGGCGTTTCAGCCGGAAGCTCTCCTCCTCCTGATCGTACAGTTCCTGGAACGTGGCATCATCAATCTCCCCAATGTCCTTGAGCCGTCTCAGCAACACCAGCACACTCACCTTGAAGTGTCGGCGCAATGCGCCAAGGTCTTGTCCATGTTCGAGCAGGGCCCGTTTGACTTCCTGTGCCGGTACCAGCACTTCCGCGGCCACTTGATTGCAAAAGCGCTCAAGTCGCTTGCCCGGCGCATAGGTGTGCTCCAGATTGGAGACTCCGGAGACCCCCAGCCACAAATGAACCAGCTCATGCACCAGGGTGAACATCTGCGCGGCCGGACTGTCCTTGCTGTTGATGAACACCAGAGGCGCGTAGGCATCCGCCAAGGCGAACCCCCGGAATTCCTCCACTTCAAGGGGGCGATGCGGATTGCCACCCGCAACCCCGGAGCGCAGCACCAGAACCCCCGCCTCGTCGCAACGGTCGAACATCAGCGTCAATGCCTGCTCCCAGGTACTGGCCTCTCTGCGGGACTGGGTGGAAAAATCAAACACCCTGGCAATGGTGTCGGCGGCTTTGACCGGGGATTCCTTGACCGTCATGCTTCCCACGAAATGCAAGGGTTCTTCCTCCATCTCCAACAAGTAATCCCGGTACCAGGATTGCTTCCGCATGGCATCAAACAGCACGTCCAACAGCTCCGGACTCGGACGCTGTCCCTCCTCGCTGCCCACCGTACGGAAATCCGCCACCGGCAGCTTCTCATCCGGCGGTTCCGGCAAAAACAGATAGCCAAATGGAATCCGGGTTACCTTGGCCAGTTTCTCCGCCCGTTTGTACGTCAACTCTCCGTCATCCTCCCAACGCACCACCTGCGCCGGTTTCGCTCCCAGCTTTTTGGCCAACAGCTCCTCGCTGAGCCCGACGCGGTCGCGGGCCCAGGCCAACAGTTCAGGCTGGACGGTGATTTTCATGCATTCAGGTTAGTGAAGGTCTATTGGGAAGTCAAACACACCAGCATCCTAATACGCATAAAAATCCCGGCTGCGCAAATAGATGTCGTTGCAACCTTGTAACCCCAAGCCGATTTCGACCTCCGGAACAGAACCAACCCAAGGTTTCCGATAGCCGGAAGGCATTTCTTTCTCACTTGCAACACGCCTCAACTAAGCTGTCGGCGAGATGGAGTTGGGTTTCCTGTGCGGTTTTCAGTTTGGCTTTGAGGCGGTCGCAGACGGTCATCAGTTCATCGACTTTGGCGACGATGCGTTTTTGTTCTGCAAGGGGGGGGAGGCAAATTTCAAAGTTTCTGATCTTCCCCAATGAAACAAAAGACTGTACTGCTCCGCTAGCCTCCTCTTTGAATACTTTTTCGGCATACCTAAGAAACAAAAGTAAAAATTCAGGGCATGATAGGCTATGGGCATAAAACTTGAATAAAGCGACATTCTTTATGCTGAACTCCGTTTCTGTTAAAACCATGACAGGATTACCAATACTTCCGATCATGGCGAAAAGTATGTCTTGCCGGTCTACTTTTGATCTTTCAGCTATTTTCCTATGGTCAGGTTCAGAAATATATTTTACGTCATCGAACTCTAACGAACCTGAGGATATATTTTTGCTTGTGATTAGCGGAAATCCACTGTCGAAATATCTAGGAGTGTCATGGGTCCCATCTCTAACATCATAGATATTTGCTAGGCGACTCCATGCCCATCCTATTGGTTCCTCGAATTGTTTTCGCTCATATTCAACGTCAGGGAGTTTCTTCTGATTTTTAATGCATCCTTCTTTAATCAGTCTGTTTTTTTCGACTGAGATTTTCTTCAGAAGCTCCACAGCCGGTTCATCCTCCGGGTCCTGCTCGACGAGTTTGCCCATGACGGCGAGTTGGAGGAGGGTTTGTTTGAGTTGGTCGATGCTGGATTCGGTGGTGAAGAGGGTGTCGAAGTGGGCGGCGATGCGCTGCCAGGCTTCGGCAAAGGCACCGCGATCGCTGGCGGTGGTCAGGGCACCGAGTAGGGTTTCCACCAGGGTGGCGTGGGTGCGCACGCTGTCCTCTTGCCGCTGTTCCAACTGATCGCACAGCGCCATCAGTTCATCGACTTTGGCGACGATGCGTTTTTGTTCGGCGAGGGGGGGGAGTGGGCATTGTAGTTGAATGAATTTCGATGCGGAAATCCCGCCAATTATCCCCGTCATTGCCTCAGCAAACCGAGCAAAGAATGAAGGAGACAAATACACAGAAAGAATGAAGGTTGGCTCGACATTGCCATGCAGTTCGTTGGCAAAGAGTTTATTGCCGAAGCAAATTTCCCGATCAGTGATACCACATTTCCTTCCGGCGCTACCGCCTTCCGCGCAAATTAGAACGGACCCTTCCTTGGCAGTCTTAAACTTACCCTCGCCTACTGGAATTGCGATTCCGTTGTTATAATCAAGTTCATCAAATCCATAACCAACATCCTTCGTCGCGATGAAGGGCAGTCCGTCAACTCCCGTATATTTTTCCTCCTTGGTACGTGCACTGATGCTGTTGCCGTTAAATACGTTTCCAATCAAGCCAACCGGTGCCCATGTCCATCCGCTGGGCAAATCGAAAGGCTCTTCATCTTTGCTTGGGAGCGATGGCAACTTAGTCTTTCTGATTTGACCTTGTTTTATCATGTCCGATTTTTCGGATATGATTTTTTTCAACAACTCAGAAGCCGGCCTATCCTCCGGATCCTGTGGCACCAGCAATCCGCGGACCGCCAGTTCCAGAATCAGCTCGCGCAGCTTCTTGATGCCGTAGAATCCTTCCTTTTTACCGCTTCCGCGTCCGGCGGTGGACTTGGCTTTGATGGCCGAGGTCCAGGTGTCGAGGTTTTTGAGAATCATGGAATTAAGAATTAGGAATTTGGAATTAAGAATTAGGAATTTGGAATTAAGAATTAGGAATTTGGAATTAAGAATTAGGAATTTGGAATTAAGAATTAGGAATTTGGAATT
>PXAS01000085.1 GCA_003565815.1 PVC group bacterium | reverse complement strand
TTCATGCGGCGAAACATTGACATTGATACCGCGCAGGGATTACGATTAGTCGCATAAACAAAACTCATCACTCACAAGTATATTGGAATATCTATAAAATACCTGCTGGCTCTATATTGGAATATCTATAAAATACCTGTTGCTATACTGGCTATACTGCTACGGGATTTGCGCGAAGGGAAGGGAATCCGTAAAGCGGGCGCCGTTGCATTCAATACTGCGGCATGGCGGCCTGAACCTCCGCGGGCACTTCGGCGAACGTGCTGGGTTCCATGGACTGACTGGCCCGCCCTTTACTCAGGGACCGCAGCGCGGTGGTGTACCCAAAAAGCTCGGCCAGCGGGACATCGGCGGTAATGATTTGCATCTCTCCGGCGGATTCCATGTCACGGATCTTGCCGCGGCGTCCGTTGAGATCCGCCATCACATCGCCCATGTGTTCTTCGGGGCAATGAATCTCAAGCTCCATGATCGGTTCCAGTAGAATGGGCCGGGCCTCCAAAAGCACTTGTCGCATCCCGATGTGCGCGCAACTTTTGAAGGCGTTGTCCGAAGTCTCGGAAACCTGGACAACCGCATCCGTGACGGTGACGGCCACATCCACCATCCGGTAATTCCGGAGCATGCCCGTCACCAGCGCATCTTCAATCCCTTCCTGAACGGCGCTGCGATAGGGTTCGGGCAAGTCATTTTTATTCACCTTGAATTCGATGCGATTGCCACTGCCCCGTTCCCGCGGCGCAACCTGAAGCTCCACCTCCGCCAGTTGTCGCTTCCCTCCGAACTCGCGGTCAAAAATCTGCCGATGGGTCGCCGTGGCCGCAACACTTTCCCGATAGGTCACCGTCGGTTTCCCGGCCCGGGCCTGAACTTTGTGTTCGCGCAAAAGACGGTCCCGTAAAATTTCCAAATGCAACTCCCCCATGCCATGCATGATGGTTTGCCCGCTCTCCTCGTCCAGACTGTAGGTAAAGGTCGGATCTTCATCGGCGAGAATCTGCAGGGCGGTCATCAGGGCATCCTTGTCGGCGGTGGATTTGGGTTCCACGGACATGGCGATGACGGACTCCGGAAATTCGATGCGCTCCAGAAGGATGGGATCGGCCTCCAGGCAGATGGTGTCCCCGGTGGTCACGTCTTTGAACCCGGTGACCCCGCCGATTTCCCCGGAGTACAGGACGTCCAGCTCTTCGCGGCTGTTGGCGTGCAGTCTCAAAATACGGGCGAGACGATCCCGTTTGTTGGTACGGGGGTTCCACACGTTCTGACCCTTTTTCAGCATCCCGGAATACATGCGGACGAAGGCAATTTTTCCCACGTAGCCGTCATTGGCGATTTTGAAGACCAGCCCGCACATGGCCTCGTTGTCGGCGGCCTCGCGGGTGACTTTTTCCTCGGTTTTGGGGTGCAAGCCGTGGGGCACGGGCACGTCCAACGGAGAGGGCAGATAATCGACAATGGCATCCAGCAAAGGTTGCACCCCTTTGTTTTTCAGGGCGCTGCCCACCATCACCGCCACAAATTGATGGGCGCAGGTCAGCCGGCGAATGGCGGACTTGAGCATGTCCACGGGCAATTCCCCCTCCTCCATATACACCTCCAAAGCGGCTTCGTCCCGTTCGGCCACCGCTTCCATCAGCTCCATGCGCGCGGTGGCGACTTCGTCGGCCATCTCCGCGGGCACGTCTTCAATGGAAAACTCCGCCCCCAGGCTCTCATCATCGTAAAGATAGGCTTTTTGTTCAATCAAATCGACCACGCCCCGGAAATTTTCTTCCAGACCAATCGGCAATTGGACCGGCTGGGCGGGCAAATGCAGTTTTTCGCGGATTTGTTCCACACAGCGCTGGAAATTCGCGCCCATGCGGTCGGCTTTATTGACAAACGCAAGGCCGGGCACTTTGTATTTGCGGGCCTGCCGCCAAACGGTTTCGGATTGGGGTTGCACGCCGGCCACCGCGCAGAACACGCCCACCACGCCGTCCAGCACCCGCAGGGAGCGTTCCACCTCCACGGTAAAGTCCACGTGGCCGGGCGTATCGATCAAGTTGATCTGGCGTTCTTTCCAGAACGTGGTGGTGGCGGCACTGGTGATGGTGATGCCCCGTTCCCGTTCCTGCTCCATCCAATCCATGGTCGCGGTGCCGTAATGCACTTCGCCGATGCGGTGAAGTTTGCCGCTGTAAAACAGAATCCGCTCGCTGGTGGTGGTTTTGCCGGCATCGATGTGCGCGACAATGCCGATGTTGCGAATCATGTGCAGGGGATGTTCGCGGGCTTCGTGATTTGGAGAGGAGGTTTCGTCGGACATGTGCCACTCAATGGTTGGAAATGTGGTTGGAAATACGGTTGGAAATTCAAAGGATGGAAATGGATTTCATAACAGAAACAAGGGGCGTTAACACCCTCAAAATCGAAAAGGACACAAAAAAAGGCCGACAAAGTCGGCCTTTTTTGATTCAGTTCGTGAAGCGTTACCAGCGATAATGGGCAAAGGCGCGGTTGGCCTGGGCCATCTTGTGGGTATCGTCCCGTTTTTTCACGGAGGCGCCGGTGTTGTTGTACGCATCCACGATTTCGATGGAAAGGGCTTTCGCCATGGGCACGCCTTTGCGGGCCTTGGCATATTGGATGATCCAGCGCATGGCCAGCGAGCGGCTGCGTGCGGCGGACAATTCCATGGGCACCTGATAGGTGGCGCCCACGACCCGGCGGGATTTGACTTCCAATTGCGGGCGAACATTTTCAATCGCGTTTTCAAACACTTCCAGGGCATTGCCACTGGTTTTTTCCTCCACTTGGTCCAGCGCGGTGTAAAACACCTTCTGGGCCACGGATTTTTTCCCGTCACGCATCAACTGATTGACAAAGTGACTGATTTCCGTGCTTTGGAATTTCGGATCGGGAATGGTTTCCCGTTTGACGGAACGATGACGTCTGGCCATATGAGTTTCCTAAAAGATTGTTATTTCTGTTTGGGGCGTTTGGCGCCGTATTTGGAGCGGCCCTGTTTGCGCTTGTCCACCCCGAGGCAGTCCAAGGCTCCACGAACGATATGATAGCGAACACCGGGAAGGTCCGGCACACGACCACCGCGAACCAACACCATGCTGTGCTCCTGCAGGTTGTGGCCTTCGCCGGGGATGTACGCGGTGACTTCCTGACCGTTGGTCAAGCGAACACGGGCGATCTTCCGCAACGCGGAGTTCGGTTTCTTCGGGGTCTGGGTTTTCACCAATAGACACACCCCGCGGCGTTGCGGACATTGCTGCAACGCGCGTGACTTGCTTTTCTTGCGGATGGGCTTGCGACCGTTCCGCACCAATTGATTGATTGTCGGCATATTTGAAATTCCTGATGATTTGAAAATGTGGGCCGTGCTTCATATCACAACGAAACACGGCCTGGCAATCCCGGTTTTTAGTTTTCGATGGTTTTTTTCTCGTCGAACATCTCTTCGCCCATCAATTCATCCGCCGAAAGGGGTTCGGAGGCGAATTTCAGGCGAATGTTCCGGTACATGTCGAAGCCGGTGCCGGCGGGAATCAAGTGACCCATGATCACGTTTTCCTTGAAGCCCCGAAGTTCGTCCCGCTTGGAGAGCGACGCGGCTTCGGTCAGCACCCGGGTGGTATCCTGGAAGGAGGCCGCCGAGATGAAGCTTTCGGTTTCCAAAGAGGCCTTGGTAATCCCCAACAATACCGGAATGGCTTCGGCGGGACGACGCCCTTCGGCAATCGCCTTGCGGTTGATGTCCTCGAAGTCCAGACGGTCCACCTGTTCGCCCCAAAGGAGATCGGTGTCGCCGGAGTCCTCGATTTTCACCTTTTGCAGCATTTGCCGCACGATGATCTCGATGTGCTTGTCGTTGATTTCCACGCCCTGAACCCGGTACACGGATTGCACCTGGTTCACCAGATATTCCTGCAGGGCCTGGGGACCGCAGACTTCCAGCAACTCGTGGGGCACGATCGGCCCTTCGGTGAGCTGTTGTCCTTTTTTGACAACGTCCCCGCGGAAGACGACCACATGCTTGCCCATCGGAATCAGATGCTCTTCGGCTTCTCCGGTTTCCGGATCGCGCACGATCAGACGGCGTTTGCCCCGGCTGGACCCTTCGAAATCCACGATCCCGTCGATTTTCGCGATTTCCGCGGCTTCTTTGGGCTTCCGGGCTTCAAACAACTCCGCCACCCGCGGCAGACCGCCGGTAATGTCCTTGGTCTTGGCCGCTTTCCTCGGGGTTTTCGCAAGTGCGGTACCGGCGTTGACGCGCATGTCTTCCGTGACCGACACCTGGGCGCCGGACGGAATGGCATAATAGTTGAGCGTTTCCCCGGTCTTCTCGTCCACAACGATGATCTGCGGGTGCAAATCTTCCTTGTGTTCCTGAACGGTGGTGTTTTCCAAACCGGTCTGGGCATCCATTTCCTTGCGGATGGTGACGCCTTCGATGAAGTCGTGGAATTTGATGATCCCGCTGTGCTCGGAAATAATCGGCACGTTATGGGGATCCCACTTCATGAACGGGGTGTTTTTCTTCACTTTTTCCCCGTCCCCAACGTAAATCTGGGTCCCGATCATGGTGGTGTGACGTTCCAGCTCGCGACCGTCCTTGTCGTAGATGCCAATGGCGCCGTTTTTGTTCAGTACGGTCCAGCCCTTGGTTCCATCTTCAAGCACGCTTTCAACCGCGCGCACGTCGATGTATTTCATCACCCCGGTGTTCCGCGTGGAAATTTCGGGGTTTTTGAAGACACTGCTGGCCACACCGCCGACGTGGAACGTCCGCATGGTGAGCTGGGTGCCGGGTTCGCCAATGGATTGGGCCGCGATGATGCCGATGGATTCGCCGAGCTGGGCGGTGGCGCCCGTGGCCGGGTTCACGCCGTAACACTTGACGCAGACGCCGCGTTTGCTTTCGCAGGTCAGGGCGCTCCGGATTTTCATCACTTCAATGCCGGCGTGGTCAATCTTCTGGGCCACGCGTTCGTCGATCAACTGACCGTCGGCGACGATGATTTTGCCGGTGTAGGGATCGAGCACGTCCTGCAACGCGGTACGTCCGATGCAGCGGCTGCCGACACTGACGAGTTCTTCGTCCCCTTCCATGATGGGCTTGACTTCGATGCCGTTGGTGGTCCCGCAGTCGGGCTCAATGGCAATGATATCGTGGGCCACGTCCACCAATTTCCGGGTCATGTATCCGGAGTCGGCGGTCTTCAACGCGGTGTCGGCCAGACCCTTCCGGGCGCCGTGGGTACTGATGAAGTATTCCAACACGGTCAGCCCTTCACGGAAGTTGGAGAGAATCGGGCGCTCGATGATTTCACCGGAAGGCTTGGCCATCAGACCGCGCATGCCCGCCAACTGACGAATCTGCTGTTTGGAACCACGGGCCCCGGAGTCCACCATCACGAAAATCGGATTGATGTGGCTTTGGTTTTCGTTGTATTCCATGGCCCGGAACATCACGTTGGTAATTTCCTCGGTGGTGTGGGTCCAGATGTCAATGATGCGGTTGTAGCGTTCGCCGTCGGTGATGATCCCCTTGCGGTACTGGGTCTCGACTTCGGCGAGCTGTCCATTGGCCGTGTCCAGCAGCTTCTGTTTGTCCGCGGGAATGTTCATGTCGATGATCCCGATGGAGATCCCCGATTTGGTGGCGATTTCAAAGCCCAGCTCTTTCAAGCGGTCCAGCATGAGCACGGTTTCGGCATGGCCGGCCTTCTGATAGCAGCGCCAAATGAGATCGCCGAGTTTTTTCTTGGGGACCACCGCATTGAAAAACCCGAGGCTGTCCGGCCAGATTTCATTGAAAAACACCCGGCCCACGGTGGTGGTGATCACCGATTTGGTTTCATCTCCAAAGATGGTTTCCCGCTGATAATCGGGATTTTTGAAGCGGATGCGGTCATGCAAATGCAGCACCCCTTCGTCGTAGGCGGTGTGTACCTCGTGGGCATCGGCCAGGATCGGCAAATGCTCGTTTTCCTTGAGGGCGCCGGTGCGCTCGGCAATCCGGTCGTGCTGGGAAGCGGTGGTAATGTAATACGCGCCCAAACAGATGTCCTGGGACGGCGTGGTGATCGGCTTGCCGCTGGAGGGCGAGAAGATGTTGTTGGACGCCAGCATCAGCAGGCGGGTTTCCATCTGCGCTTCCACGGACAAAGGCACGTGTACCGCCATCTGGTCGCCGTCGAAGTCCGCGTTGTAGGCGGTACAGACGAGGGGGTGCAGACGGATGGCGGACCCTTCGATCAGGGTGGGTTCGAAAGCCTGCATCGACAAGCGGTGCAAGGTCGGGGCGCGGTTGAGCAGCACCGAGTGGCCTTTGGTCACTTCTTCGAGAATGTCCCACACTTCGTCCGCTTCCCGTTCGATCAGCTTTTTGGCGGAGCGCACGGTATGGACAATGCCCATTTCCTTGAGGCGGCGGATGATGAAGGGCTCAAACAGCACCAGGGCCATTTTCTTGGGCAAACCGCACTGCTTGATGGTCAGCTCGGGACCCACGACGATCACGGAACGACCGGAGTAGTCCACGCGCTTGCCGAGCAGGTTTTGACGGAAACGACCTTGCTTGCCTTTGAGCATGTCGCTCAAGGATTTGAGGGGACGGTTTCCGGCGCCGGTCACGGCGCGCCCATGGCGTCCGTTGTCCAGCATGGCGTCCACCGCCTCTTGCAACATGCGTTTTTCGTTGCGGATGATCACGTCAGGAGTTTTCAACTGCAAAAGGCTCTTGAGCCGGTTGTTGCGGTTGATGACCCGACGATAGAGATCGTTCAAATCGGAGGTGGCGAAGCGACCGCCTTCGAGCGGCACCAACGGACGCAGGTCCGGGGGAATCACCGGCAACACTTCGAGAATCATCCATTCCGGACGGGTATTGGCATCGATGAATGCCTGAAGCGTCTTCAAACGTTTGGTCAGCTTTTTCAGGTTTTGTTTGGAGCCTGTGGCTTCAATGCCTTCCTGAATGGCTTCGATTTCGGCCTCAATATCCATGTTGGCCATGATGTCGCGGACCCCTTCGGCCCCCATTTTGGCCACGAAAGCGAGTTCGCCGTATTTCTCTTCGGCTTCGCGCATTTCCAGTTCGCTGAGGAGCTGTTTTTCCTGCAGGGGGGTGTCGCCGGGATCGACCACGATGTAGTCTTCATAATAGAGCACGCGCTCCAGTGAACGCGCGGTCATGTCCATGACCATGCCCAAACGGGACGGGGTACACTTGTAGAACCAGATGTGGGAGACGGGCACGGCCAGCTCGATGGCGGCCATGCGTTCGCGACGCACGCTGGACAAAGTGACTTCCACCCCGCAACGGTCGCAAATCACGCCTTTGTGTTTGATGCGTTTGTATTTTCCGCAGGCGCATTCCCAATCCTTGGTGGGCCCGAAGATGCGCTCGCAAAACAATCCGCCCTTTTCGGGCTTGAATGTCCGGTAGTTGATGGTCTCAGGATTTTTGACTTCCTGTAGCTCCCCGTTGCGCATGGCCCAGTTGCGGATGGTTTCGGGGGAGGCAATGTTGATGACGGCGTGGTCATGGCCGGTCACAGGTTCAAACCCTTTGATGAGTGTCGTTTCAGAATTTTCCACAGCTTGGTTTCTCCATGTGTGTGTGTAAAAGAAGAGAGAGAGGTTCGCGGGGGGATGCCCCCCCGCGGCAGTCGGGAGGGGGCGTCAGCCCTCCTTGGCGGGTTTGACTTGGATATCCAGGCCCAAGGCCATCATTTCCTTCATCAAAACGTTGAAGGATTCCGGCAAGCCGGCTTCCAGGCTGTTGTGGCCCTTGACGATGGCTTCGTAAATGCGGGTGCGCCCTTGCAGGTCGTCGCTTTTCACGGTCAGCACTTCCTGCAGGGAGTATGCGGCGCCATAGGCTTCCAGCGCCCAGACTTCCATTTCCCCGAAACGCTGTCCGCCGTATTGCGCTTTGCCGCCCAAGGGTTGCTGGGTGACCAACGAATAGGGCCCCACCGCACGGGCGTGGATTTTTTCGCTGACCAAGTGGTGCAACTTGAGCATGTAAATCATGCCCACGACCGTTTTCTGGTCGAAGGCTTCGCCCGTCCGACCGTCAAACAGCTTGGTTTTCCCGGATTTCGGCAACCCGGCCTGATCCATGAGCTTCCAGATTTCGGATTCGGGAATCCCGTCAAACACCGGGGTGGCCGCATGCAGTCCGAGGGTATGGCAGGCCCAACCCAGATGGGTTTCGAGCACCTGACCCACGTTCATACGACTGGGCACGCCCAGGGGGTTCAACACAATGTCCACCGGAGTACCGTCGGGCAGGAAGGGCATGTCTTCTTCGGGAACGATCTTGGCAATCACGCCTTTGTTCCCGTGACGACCGGCCATCTTGTCCCCCACTTGCAGTTTCTTCTTGGTGGCCAGGAAGACCTTCACCTTCTTCACCACGCCGGGATCCACGTCATCGCCGCTTTCCAAACGGTCCATGTTGCGGTCATACTCTTCTTCCAACTCGGCGAACTTGCTGTTGAATTCGGAGATGATGCCCTGGATTTTGATCTGGATGGGGCTGGGGTCGATTTCCACGTATTTGTGGGCGGCGGCCAGCTTGCGCAACAAGGTCTTGGTGATCTTGCGGTTCGCGGGAATGATGATCTCGTCGGTCTTGGAGTTGATCACGTCCAGGGGAATCTTTTCCCCCAACAGGATGTTGCTCAACGCTTCCGTCAAAGATTCGGTGATTTCCGCGGACTTGCTCTTGTGGTCTTCGTGAATGGCCTTGGCCTGACGACGCTTCTCGCTCGGCGTCAGCTTGCTGCTCTTCTGCAGGGTGTTGCGGGAGGTGATTTTCACATCCATCACGATCCCCGTGGTCCCGGAAGGGACCGTCAAGGAGGTGTCGCGGACATCCGCGGCCTTTTCCCCGAAAATCGCACGCAACAAACGCTCTTCCGGCGCCAGTTCGGTTTCGCTCTTGGGGGTGATCTTGCCGACGAGAATATCGCCGGGTTTCACTTCCGCGCCCACGCGGATAATGCCGTCGTGGTCTAGATTCTTGAGCGCTTCCTCCCCGACGTTGGGAATGTCCCGGGTGATTTCCTCGGGTCCCAATTTGGTGTCGCGGGCATCGCATTCATAGTCTTCGATGTGGATGGACGTGTACACGTCTTCTTTCACCATGCGCTCATTGAGCAGAATCGCATCCTCGAAGTTATATCCGCACCAGGGCATGAAGGCCACCAGCACGTTGCGCCCGAGTGCCAATTCGCCTTGGTCGGTGGCGGCGCCGTCGGCCAGAACCTGCCCGGCTTTGACCACCTGTCCGACTTTGACGATGGGGCGATGATTCGCGCAGGTCCCGGCGTTCGTCCGCATGAATTTGCGCAATTCATAGCGCTCGTATTCACTTTCGGACGTGCGGCGGGTCGGGGGAGATCCGTCGCGGCTGATGATGATTTCGCGGGCGGTCACCCGGGCAACCACACCCTCTTGGCTGGCCACGACCACGACACCGGAGTCCTTCGCGACCCGGGCTTCAACACCCGTTCCCACGTAGGGACGGTCGGTAATCATCAGGGGAACGGCCTGGCGCTGCATGTTCGATCCCATGAGGGCGCGGTTCGCATCGTCATGCTCCAAAAACGGAATCAACGAGGTCGCCACCGACACCATTTGCAGGGGGGACACGTCCATGTGCGTGACTTCGCTGGCGGGCACGAGTTCAAACTCACCCGCACGGCGCACGGAAACGGTTTCGTTCACGAACTTGCCGTTTTCATCCAAGGGGGCGTTGGCCTGGGCAATGACAAAGCGTTCTTCGTCGTCACCGGACAGGAAGACCACGTCTTTGGTGACCACCGAGTCATTGACGACCCGGTAGGGGCTTTCAATGAAACCGAATTCATTCACGCGGGCGTAAGTGGAAAGAGAACTGATCAAACCGATGTTCGGACCTTCCGGCGTTTCAATCGGGCAGATGCGGCCATAGTGCGAGGTGTGTACGTCCCGCACTTCAAAGCCGGCGCGTTCGCGGCTCAAACCGCCCGGACCCAACGCGGACAAACGTCGCTTGTGCGTCAATTCGGCCAAGGGGTTGGTTTGGTCCATGAATTGCGACAACTGGGACCGTCCGAAGAAATCCTTGATGACCGCGGAGAGGGCCTTCGGGTTCACCAGACGCTGCGGAGTCAATTTCTCGACAGTGGCGTCAAACACGGTCATGCGTTCCCGGGCGAGACGCTCGGTACGGGCCAAGCCCACGCGGACCTGACCTTCCATGAGTTCGCCCACGGTCCGCACGCGGCGGCTGCCCAAGTGGTCGATATCATCCACCGACCCTTCGCCGATGCGAAGTTTCAGGAGATAACGCACCGCTTCCACCAAATCCTCTTTTTCCAGCACCCGGGAATCCGGGTTGGCGTGGTTGTTGAGTTTTTGGCGGATTTTGTAACGGCCCACCCGCCCCAGATCGTAGCGGCGGGGATCCCCGAAAATGCGCAGCAGCATTTGCTTGGCATTGGCCACGGAAGGCGGGTCGCCGGGACGCAACTTGGCGTAGATGTCCTTGAGGGCTTCCTCGGTGTCGCGGCTCGGATCTTTTTCCACGGATTTCAGGAACAGGCCTTCGTCGAAGGCAATGTTCACGACTTCCACGGAGGTATAACCGGCGGAGGAAAGCTGCGAAATCAAGTCCAGGGTCAAGGGCTCGAATTTGCGGGCAATCATGGTTTGGGAATCGGGATCCACCATGTCAATCTTCAGAACCTTGTTGCGAAGGTCGGCTTCTTTGATTTTTTTGGTGATCGAGATTTTCTCGAAATCGTAATACAGGCTCAACAGTTCCTCGTCGGTCCCGTAGCCCAAGGCCCGGAACAAGGTCGGGGCCAGGAATTTCCGGCGGCGGCGCTTGCGGTCCAGGTACACATTGATCAGATCGTTGGTGTCGTACTGCACTTCAATCCAGGTGCCGCGATCGGGAATGATGCGGAAGGAAAAAAGCGTGGAGCCGTTGGCATGGACGCTGGATTCAAAGCAAATGCCGGGGGAACGGTGCAACTGACTGACAATGACGCGCTCGGCGCCATTGATGATGAAGCTGCCGTCCCGGGACATCAGCGGGATTTCGCCCATGAAGATATCCTCTTCACGGACTTCTTCGCCATCTTTCAGGCGGAAAGTAATGTACAGGGGAGCCGCAAAGGTTGCCCCTTCGCGAATACACTCCATCTCCCCCATCTTGGGCGGATGGATTTCGTATTTGACGAAATCCAGCGCACACTGGCCGTCGTAACTCTCAATGGGGAAAATTTCCTGGAAAACCGCCTGGAAGCCGATAGGTTCGCGCTCCATGGGGTCGGTGTCCGCTTGCAAAAATTCAAGGAAAGACTGACGTTGAATGTCAATCAGATTCGGTGGGGTAATCACCTCTTCAATCGATCCGTAATTAATTCTATCAACCATGCTGCTGCACCTTATCGCGGAAAGTTGGAAATACCTGCATGGAACGCGAAATTTCCATGCAGGCATGCGAATAGGTCACCACCCCAATACATCGGGGTGGTGACACTATCAAGTTTTTCAAGTAAAAAATTACTTGATTTCGACAGAAGCGCCCGCGCCTTCCAGCTTGGTCTTGATTTCTTCTGCTTCTTCCTTGGAAACGCCTTCCTTCACCACTTTCGGGGCGGATTCGGACATTTCCTTGGCTTCTTTCAAACCGGCGCCGGTGATGGCGCGCAGTTCTTTGATGACTTGGATCTTCTGGCTTCCGGCGCCAGTCAAAACCACGTCGAACTCGGTTTGTTCCTCGGCGGGCGCGGCATCGCCGCCACCGGCTGCGGGGCCTGCGGCCATCGCGACGGGAGCTGCGGCGGAAACCCCGAGACGGGTTTCAAGCGCTTTGACGAGTTTGGACAATTCGAGCACGGAAATGGTTTCAATCCAGTCCACGAACTCAGCCATTTTGCCTTCGAGCTGAGGGGCTTCTTCAGTTTTCACGTCTTCGGACATGATGATTCTCCTTGATATTAGGTACTTGACTCAGGTTGGAAACTTTTCTTTGGGCAGGGTGCCCGGCGGGTCAGCCTTCGGACTTCTTGGTCTCGATGGCTTTCAAAACATACAACAGGGTGCAAACCTTCTGGTTCAACACGCCCACGGTTTGGGACATGGGCGCCAGCAAGGTGCCCAACAACTTGGCGCGCATCTCGTCTTTCGACGGCAATTCGGCCAGGCTTTCGATGTCCTTTTCGGTCAAATGGGCCCCGTCAAGGGCTCCCATTTTCACTTCGGGAAACTTTTTCTCTTTGGTGAACGCCTTCAGCGCTTTGGCCACCTCGGTGACCTCCCCGCGTCCGGTGACCACCGCCGTGCGGCCATTCAAGCCGCTTTTCAACTCCTCGTCGCCAATTTCGGCGGTGAGGTGCTGGAAAATACGGTTTTTGACCACGTGGAATTCGGCGTCCACCTCACGAAGGCGGGTGCGAAGTTCCTGGGTGGTGGCCACATCCATCGAACCGAAATCCGCGAGGATCACGTATCCGGAGGATTCCACGCGGCCGCGCATTTCACTCAACATTGATGCTTTTTCAGATCTCATGATTTATTGTCCTCCGGGAAATCAGGCGTTCAGTTCACGGGCTTCCAGGGGAAGTCCCGGGCCCATGGTGCTGCTCACCGTGCATTTTTTGACGTAGACGCCTTTTACGGCTTGGGGCTTGGCGGCCATGACCGAGGCAATGACCGCTTTTCCATTTTCTTCCAGCATGTTGGTCTCGAAAGACAGCTTGCCAAATGGAATGTTCACATTGCCGGCCTTGTCCATCTTGAACTCCACCCGACCCGCTTTGAATTGCTTCACGGCGGCGGCGGTGTCTTCGGTGACCGTCCCGTTGCGGGGGTTCGGCATCAGACCGCGGGGGCCCAGCACTTTGCCGAGCTTGCGGACTTCGGCCATGGCGTCGGTGGTGGCGATGGCGATGTCAAAATCCACCCAGCCGCCCTTCACCTTGTCGATGACTTCCTGGAATCCCACTTCATCCGCACCCGCCTCGCGGGCGGCGTCCGCGGCAGGTCCGCTGGCGAAGACCACCACACGGATGTCTTTGCCGGAACCATGGGGAAGCGAAACGCTGCCCCGGACCGCTTGGTCGGATTTGGAGGGGTCTACGCCCAGACGAAATGCGATTTCCGCAGTCTCGTCAAATTTGGCGTATGCATTTTTCTTGAGAAATTCCACGGCCTCCGTCAGCTCGAAGAGCTTGTCGGCGGACAGGTTTTCCGTCACTTTGCGATATTTTTTACCATGTTTGGCCATAGGTTTACTCCACCTCGATGCCCATGCTGCGGGCGGTGCCGGCGATCATCTCGACGGCAGCCTCCACGGAGGCGGCATTTAAATCGGATTTTTTTTCTTCGGCGATGGCGGCAAGTTGGTCACGGGTGACCTTGCCGACCTTGGTCCGATTCGGAATCGGACTGCCTTTCGCGATGCCCGCGGCCTTCTTTAAAAGAACGGACGCCGGCGGACTCTTCAGCTCGAAGGTGAAGGAACGGTCCTGATACACCGTGATCACCACGGGAATAATCATACCGGCCTTGTCCTGGGTAGCCGCGTTGTACGCCTTGCAGAATTCCATGATGTTCACGCCTTTTGAACCCAAAGCGGGGCCAATCGGCGGAGCGGGATTCGCCTTGCCGGCGGGAATCTGCAGTTTGATATATGCTTGAATTTTTTTTGCCATAGTCTCGTATCCACACCTAGCTGATTTTTTCGACTTGCCAGTATTCCAATTCCACGGGCGCGGTCCGGCCGAAAATCGAAACCGATACCTTGATCCCCTTGTCGGTGATCTCGTCGACATCACCGGTAAAGTTCTCGAAAGGTCCGTCGTTGATCTTCACGGTCTCACCCACGTCAAAGTTGATCTTGGGCGTGACCTTGGCTTTCTTGTCCTCAATCTGGTTGAGGATGCTTTCCACTTCACTCTCTTTCAGGGGCGCCGGTTTTTCGCCGCCCACAAACCCGATGATCCCGGGTGTTTGCTGAATGAAGTGCCATGTCCGTTCATTGATACTGTTGTCGTCGTTGTAAAGCGCCAATTTCCCGAGCAAATAGCCCGGATAAAATTTTCGGGTCATCTCCCGCTTCTTGCCCATCTTGACCTCGGAAACTTTTTCCGTGGGAATGAGGACCTCTTCGATGAGATCCCCCATTTCCTCGATCTGTAGACGGCGGTCGATGTTTTGTTTCACTTTGAATTCCTGCCCGGAAAGCGCGTGCAGTACAAACCATTGCATTTTCATGTTGTCTGTCCGTTTCTTTCCAAGATTAAAGGATCGCCTGCACCAGCGTGCGCAGAATCAAATCCGACACCGACACAAACAGACCCAACAACAGGAAACTGATAATGACCACCACGGTGGACTGCCGCAACTCCGCCCATGTGGGCCAAGTGCATTTGAGCAGTTCCGCCTGAACGTCCTTTGCAAAGGTACTGAGGCGGGCGATGGGTCCTGATGTTGCCATGTGTTGAAACTCTTGTGTGGGTGTTGAATTCGTCGGTTGACGCTGAAAGCTGGCAGGTCAGGAGGGCCTCGAACCCCCAACCCCCGGTTTTGGAGACCGGTGCTCTGCCAATTGAGCTACTGACCTGGGTGAAATTTTCGGGAAGATCTTCCCGGGCGGAAATTCGCGCCCATCCCGTCCGTGAACGGAATGGGCACGCAAGTGATTGTTTACTTCAGGATTTCGGTCACGCGTCCGGCACCCACGGTGCGTCCGCCTTCACGAATCGCGAAGCGCATGTGTTGTTCCATGGCGATCGGCTGAATCAGGGTCACGTCCATCGAGACGTTGTCCCCCGGCATCACCATTTCCACGCCTTCGGGCAGCTCGATGTCGCCGGTCACGTCCGTGGTACGGAAGTAGAACTGGGGACGGTAGCCTTTGAAGAAGGGCGTGTGACGTCCACCCTCGTCCTTGGACAGAACGTAGACTTCGCATTTGAATTGCGTGTGGGGGGTGATGGAACCGGGCTTGGACAAAACCTGTCCGCGTTGCACATCTTCTTTCTTGGTGCCGCGCAGCAAGCAGCCGACGTTGTCGCCCGCCTGGCCCTGGCCCAATTCCTTGCGGAACATTTCCACACCCGTCACCGTGGTTTTCACGGTGTCGTGAATGCCGACGATTTCCACGTCTTCACCGGTTTTGATCATGCCGCGTTCGACACGACCGGTGACCACGGTACCGCGACCGGGGATGGAGAACACGTCTTCGATCGGCATCAGGAAGGGCTGGTCCACGTCGCGGACGGGCTCTTCGATGTAGCTGTCGAGGGCGTCAATGAGTTCGGTGATGGAAGCGCATCCGGCGTCGTCCGCGCTGGAGGCTTGCAAGCCGGCAAGGGCCGCGCCGCGAATCACGGGGAGGTCGTCGCCGGGGAAATCATATTTGGAGAGCAGTTCGCGCACTTCCAGTTCCACGAGGTCCAGCAATTCCTCGTCGTCGACGAGGTCCACTTTGTTCATGAACACCACGATGGCGGGCACGCCGACCTGACGGGCCAGCAGGATGTGCTCGCGGGTCTGGGGCATGGGGCCGTCCACGGAGGAAACCACCAGAATCGCGCCGTCCATCTGAGCGGCGCCGGTGATCATGTTTTTCACATAGTCGGCGTGGCCGGGGCAGTCAACGTGGGCGTAGTGACGGTTGGGAGATTCATATTCCACGTGGGAAGTGGAAATGGTCACGATCTTGGACGCGTCGCGGCGGCCTTGGGATTCGGAGGCTTTCGCCACTTCGTCGTACGCGATGTCCTGGGCAAGGCCTTTGAGCGCTTGCACGTGGGTGATCGCGGCGGTCAACGTGGTTTTTCCGTGGTCCACGTGTCCGATGGTGCCCACGTTCACGTGGGGCTTGGTGCGTTCGAATTTTTCCTTCGCCATGGGAGATACTCCTGGAATGAGGTTTGGGTTTTTATTGGTACAGTAAAATGTCGTGATCTTTCCAAATTGAAAGTCCGGACGTCCTCCGACCCCGATGTGCACAAACCAGAACTTTACTCACATGAGCGTGGAGCCCACGAGCGGAATCGAACCGCTGACCTCATCCTTACCAAGGATGTGCTCTACCAACTGAGCTACGTGGGCCTGTATGTTTTGTTTTGCCTCCCGTGGTCATCCGGAACTCCGGCGCCTCGGTCACATCGGCGTGTTTGTCTGTCCGTTTCCAATTGCCTTCCGCCTCGATGACGTCAGGTGTTTTTTCGGAAATGGGGGCGCACAATACCTATCCGCCCATGCATGTCAAAACGTATTTTCACTTTTTTTTCGTTTTTACGCTCTCATGCGGGGATCCCGCCAAACGATCGGCGGCTCCAAAAACCGGGGGTCTCCGGTGATTTCCGCGTTTTCGGCAATGAAAACCCGGGCCTGCTCGCGGGAAACAACTTTCGTGCGGGTCAATTCGGGGGAATCAGGTGATGCAGACGTGGCTTCCGGCGTCGAATACCTCGCGAAGCTTTTGGGCCAGGGCGCCTTGTGTGAAGGGCTTGGAGAGGAAGTGAACCCCTTGGTCCAGCACGCCGCGCTGGGCGATGACGTCGGCGGTGTAGCCGGACATGAAGAGGGTTTTGACGTGCGGCATGAGTACTCCGATGCGTTGCGCCAGTTGCCGCCCGTCCATTCCGGGCATGACCACGTCGGTCAACAACAGATCGATGTCTTTTGCATGGCCGGTGGCAATTTCCAAGGCTTCATTGGGGGTTTCCGCCGTCAGAACGGTGTACCCGAGCGCTTCCAAAAGCAATCCACAGGTCTTGCGCACGGTTTCCTCGTCTTCCACCAGCAAGATGGTTTCTCCCCGCCCCCCGGGAACGCAGGTTTGGACAAGCGGCGGACGTTCGGCGAACGCCTCGGCGGCCTCGGGCAGATAAATTTTGAAGGTTGTCCCTTTCTCCGGTTCGCTGTACACATACACGAACCCGTTGTTCTGCCGGACGATGCCGTATACCGTGGGCAAGCCCAGGCCCGTTCCTTTGCCGATGTCCTTGGTGGTGAAAAAGGGCTCGAAAATCTTCGCGAGGGTCGCCTTGTCCATGCCACAGCCATTGTCGCTCACCAAGAGGCACACATATGCGCCGGGAATGGATTCCGCGTGTTCCTCGCAATAACGGGCGTCAAAAACCGCCCGTTCGGTTTCAATGACAATCTCGCCGACACCGATGAGGGCGACCCGCGCATTCATACACAAATTGGCGAGAATTTGGTGAATCTGGGACGGGTCGATCTTGATCCGATTCAGATTCGCACCCGGCCGCCATGTCAATTTGAGATCTTCGCCGATCATGCGCCGCAACAGGGTGAGCATGCCGGAGATGCTGTCGTTGAGGTCCAGCACCTTGGGGGCAATGGTCTGCTTGCGGGCGTATGCCAGGAGCTGCCGCGTGATCTCGGCGGACCTGTTCGCCGCCTTGCCGATTTCGTCAAGATATTTCCGGATCGGATGGTCGGGCCCCACCTCGTCCCGGCAGAATTCGGTGTATCCCATGATGACCAGCAGCAGATTGTTGAAATCATGGGCGACGCCGCCCGCCAGCCGACCGACCGCTTCCATTTTTTGGGACTGTCGAAGCTGCTCGGAAAGTTGGGCCTCCTCCGCCTCCGCCCGCTTGCGATCGGTGACATCCCTGAAAAACCAAATCCGGCCCCGGATCTCCCCCGTGGAATCCGTCAAAGGCGAGGAGTGCCGGTCGAAGCAGCGGCCATCGCGGAAATGAACCTCGTCGCGGCTTGTTTCCTCTTTGTG
>PXAS01000462.1 GCA_003565815.1 PVC group bacterium | reverse complement strand
GGCCGCGCCCGCCGCGCCCGGAGGCCGCGTCCAGCCCACGGCTGCGGGGGCCCGGCCGGTCATTGTGCACGGCCTGCACGGCATGAGCTTTACCGACACCGGCTCCCGCGCCTCGTTCTACCTCTTCCGCGCACTCGAACGCGCCGCCGCCCGCCGCACCGACCACTTTGTGTCGGTTGGCTACACTATTCGCGACCTTATGCTCGCCGCGCGCGTTGGCCACCCCAACCAATACCGCATCATCCGCAGCGGCATGGACATTGACCGCTTCCGCGCCGCCGCCACGGACGCCACCCGCCGCACCGCCACGCGCCGCGACCTCGGTTGCACTGCCCCCGTCGTCCACGACGGCCCCCAGGGCTCCGCTGGCGACACCGTGCTGTTTGTAGTGGTGGCTCGCATTGAGCGGCGCAAAGGCCAGCACCACTTTCTGCAGGCTTTTGCCCGCGCGCTGGAGTCCCAACCGGTGAGCAGCCACGCCGAGATCCGTGCCGCGATTGTTGGCGAGGGCGCCGAACGCACAGCCTGCGAAACCCTGGCCCGCGAGCTCGGTATTTCCGACCGCGTGGTGTTCACCGGTTTTCGCGACAACCCCCAGGACTACCTGGCCGCCGCCGATGTGGTGTGCCTGAGCTCCGAGTGGGAAGGCGTGCCGCAGTCGCTGGTGCAGGCAGCCGCCGTCGGGCGCGCGGCCGTCGCCTTTGACGTCCCGGGCATCCGCGAGATCCTCAGCGACGGCCGAACCGGCATTGTGGTGCCGTACCCCGACATCGACGCTTTTGCAACCGCCATCCAGACCCTCGCAGCTGACCCCGGCTTACGCGCGGAGTACGGCGCCGCGGCCGCCAGCATCAACCTGGACGAGTTTCGCCTTGCCACCATGGTCTCCCAAACCGAGGCCCTCTACCGTGAACTTGTTCCCCGAACCGAGTAAGCACCGGTCTGTCCGCCCCGCACCAAATCAATGTTTTGACTCTACAACTATCGGGGTTATATTGTTCCGGTGGTGAAACAAGACGAACGCAGACTCATTTCTTCATTTATCGTAGATCTCGTGGCTCGCGACGGGGCTCCCGCGCGCGGGCTGGTGAGTGGCTCGGGTACCTACGCCGTGCTCTCGCTCGATATCTCCGGTTTCACGGCCATGACGGCAGCTTTGTTGCGGCATGGCACCGCGGGTGCGGAGCTGTTGTCCGAGATCATCAACCGGGTCTTCACGCCGATTGCCGAGCCGGAGCAGGGTGAGGTCACTGGTTTCGCAGGCGACTCCATGACAGCGTTGTTTCCAAGCGTGGAAGCGGCACTATCGGCGGCGGCCAAGATGCGTTCAGTCATTGACCGCGAGCACTTGCAGCGGACAGCGTACGGAGACTTTGCCGTAGAGGGACGCATTGGTATTAGTTACGGCCCGGTTGAGTGGATGGCCTGCGTACCTGAGGATACCGCGAGCGGGGGTGTGGGCGGATTCTACTTCTTCCGAGGTGACGGGCTGGCCGACGCGGCGCGGGCCCAGCAGGCTGCAGTTCCTGGAAGCATCGAACTGGCTCCGTCGGCGCGTGAGCGCCGAGACACCGGTTCCGGGGAAGGGTCAGACCTGCTGGTGGCGCAGTCCAAGATCCCCCGCGTAGAGATCGACCTGTACCAAACTGTGGCCCCCCTGTTCTTGCCCGATGGTGGTGGACAGCTGCCGCGTGAGGCGGGCGGGGAGTTCCGTGAGACGATAACTATCTTCATACAGTTTGCGGATCCGGGTTCGTGTGAGGCCATAGCCGCGCGGATGCGGCCGGTAGCCGAACTCGCGCGCTCGTATCGCGGCTATGTGAACAACATTGAGGTGGCCGAGAAGGGCGTTATGGCCCTGGTGCTATTTGGCGCGCCGGTGTCGCATGGGAAGGATCTGGAACGGGCGCTGGCCTTTGTGCGTGAGGTGCGGGAGTTGTCGGCACCGGCCGACTCGGCAGGCAGCGCGGCAGGCAGCGCGGTGGGTAACCCGCCGGGTATTGGTCTGAGCTCGGATGTGGTCTTTGCCGGATACATAGGCGGTGGGCGTGCCACGTACTCGGTGCTGGGTGACTCGGTCAACCTGGCGGCGCGTTTGGCGGTGGACTCGGCGCGCGGTGAGGTCTGCACGGCCGGTGAGAGCGCCGACCGGATAGCTCGGGTGACGCTGCCGGTATCGCTTGTAGCGCTCGGCACACGGAGCTTCCGCGGCTTTAGCGCGCCGCTGGAGGTCTTTCGTTGTGAGTTTAGCGGCGCCTCGAAACAGAACGATATACAAAACTTGATAGGCCGCGACGGCGAGTTTGAACAGCTGCGTGACCGGCTGGACTCTATGCGCAGTTCGGCTGGTTTTCTCTTGCTACTGGGTGAGGCAGGTATTGGGAAGTCGGCGTTCTTGCACGCTGGCGTACATGCCTACGGACAGGGCTTTGAGATTGTTGATGTCAGAGCAGACACAATTCGTGCCAAGGCGGGAAACCTGGCCGAGCTCGCTCGTGCCGTGCTGGAGTTGAAGCAGAGCGACGGGGCAGTCGGCGGCCAGGAGCCGGGGCCAGCGCGCGCTGCAATGGCGGCGGTGCTGCAGAGCGCCGGACGGCTTCAGGGCTCGGACCTCTACAGCGAGGATGATCTTGCCGGACTGGACTCCGAGGCCACCTTTGAGCTCACGCTTAGCGGGTTGGTCTCGATAGTTGGCGCGTGCGCGAACTCGGCACCGGTGCTGATCTGCATTGACGACGCGCATGCACTGGACTCCGAGACGCGCATTGTGTTGGAGCGTGTGCTGCTGGAACACCGCACAGCCCCGGTTGGGGTGTTGCTGTCTGCCCGGACCGAGTCTCTGCGGGAGGATGTGCTACCGGCGGTGCCTGACGGTGTGGCGAATGACCGGCTGGAGTTGGGCGCGCTGGCGCCTGCTGCGGTGCGGGCCCTGTTGGTGCGGGAGCTGCAAGGGCCTGCGGCTCCGGCGCTGGTGGAGTTTGTCACCGCGCGCGTAGGTGGCAACCCGTTTTATCTTACCGAGCTTTGCGCGTACATGGTTCGCGCCGGGTTCCTGAAACGGGGCGAGGACGGATACGAGCCGCGAGTGGGCGATATCGACCTGCCCTACGGCATCGGCACTTTACTGAATGCGCGGCTTGACGCGCTGCCGAGTGAACTCAAAGAAGCCGCAAAGGTGGCCGCACTGGTAGGGTCGCGTTTTGAGTCCCGGCTGTTGCAGGAGACCATGGGCGTTGAGATGTCGGCGCTTGCAGTGGCGCTTGAGCACGGTGTGGATAGCGGGTTGTGGACAGCGCTGGATGCCGAGGGAGGGGAGTATCAGTTTGAGGTTGAGCTGTTGCGAGAGGCCCTGGTTCAGGCACAGCTGCAGAGCACACGTCGGCAGCTACATGCGGCGATCTTTAACGCCGGGAGGCGCTTGTACCGCGGTGCGGGTGAGCATTACGCCGAGTTGGCGTACCATGCCGAGGCAGCGGGGCGCCGGGGTGTGGCGCGGGGGTACTACTGGCGAGCGGCGCGCTATTTCCGGAACCTTTTCCGCAACGAGTCGGCTCTGCAGCTCCTTGACAAGTTCTGTGAGCTTGACCCACGTGACGCTGGCAGACTTGCGGGTCTGCACCAAATGGCCGAGTTGCATGGCCTGAGCGGCAACTGGGAAAAGCAGATTGATACATCGCTGTTGGCCCTGGGGCTGGCGGTGAGCATGGGGAGAGACACGGCCGCGGCGCGGTTGATGTCTATGCTCGGTGGGGTGTATCAGCGAATTGGCCGTGCCGAGGGCGCGGTGGCGGTGCTAAAACGAAGTGGTGCTGTGGCTGTTAAGGCTGGCGCCACCGAGGTGGCTGCAGAGGCTCTTGTGCACCTGGGGCGGGCCTACTGGAGCGCTGGTAACCACCGCAGCGCGCAGGCTTCACTCGAACAAGCCTTGGAGCACGCCCGCAACGCTGGCGATGCCTCCAACGAGGGCCTCGCGCTGTACTTCCTGGGTGTCCTGCTACGTGACCGCAGCCGCTACTCCGAGGCAATGCAGCTCTACGAGCAGTCCCATACCGTCTTCCGCGAGGCCCAGCTTGAGCGCCTTGTCACCTATCCCCTGTACGACATGGGTGTGGTCGCCCAGTATCAGGGACGCTTAGCCGAGTCCGAGCGGCGCTTCTCCGAGGTGCTGGCGGTGTACCGCCATATTGGGTACCGCAGCGGCATTGCTGCCGCGTTGCTGAACCTGGGGGTAATTGCCGACCGACGAGGTCAGTACGAAGAGGCGGTGGCCCGCTACCGCGAGTCGCGGTCAATTGCTCAAGCAATTGATGAGCGGCTGGCAATTGGCTACGCGGTGTTCTCTATCGGCGCGGTATATTTTCGCATG
>PXAS01000214.1 GCA_003565815.1 PVC group bacterium | reverse complement strand
GAAAAACTGCCCCATTATCAGGGCGAACTCTACCTGGAATACCATCGGGGCACCTTCACCACCCACGGCGATCTCAAGGCCTCTTTCCGGGGATTGGAACGGGCGCTGCAACTTCGGGAAGCCGCCCATGTCCTCACTGGCGCGGGTCCCATTCCCGTCCATGCGTGGAAACGTCTGATTTTCAGCCAGTTTCACGATTATATTCCCGGCAGCAGCATTTGGGAAGTGTACAAGGAAGGCCTGCCGGAATTGAATGGCCTTGCGGACGAAGCCCTGGCCGCCGCAACAAAACTCCTGGGCGCATCCCAAGAGAATTTGGGGGAGAACGCGGGAGAGAACGCGGGCGCAATGTTCAACCCCTTGCCGTTTCCCCGCCCGCTGATCCTTGAAAGAAACGGCGCTCCCGAGCGGGTGGTTCTGCCCCCGCTGACCGCGGCGGACACCAGCACTCTCTCCGGCCAGCCGATCGCCTCGCCCCCCGCCTGGGACGGCAACACCCTGCAATCCGAGCGCGTTCGGGCTCGCTTCAATTCCTACGGCGAAGTCGAGGAACTGATCATCGACGGCCACCCCGTCTCCGTCCGCGCTCCGCTGAATCAACTGAACCTTTATCCCGATTATCCGCACAAATATCCGGCCTGGGACATCGACCGGCAAACCCTCTGCCTGGGCGAACGCCTGACCACTCCGGCGGAACTCGTGGACACCTCCGTCTCCACGGGCACCGCCGGCGTTCGGTTCCGCCGACGCATCAGCGAAAACAGCGGCATCTCCATCCTCTACAAAGTGGATGCCCGCCACGCCATGCTGGAAATCGAGTTGGAAATCGATTGGAACGATCCCAACCGCTTGCTCAAAGCCGGGTTTCCCACGAATTATACGGGACGAAACGCGCGCTTCGGGGCCCCTTTCAACAGCGTGTTTCGCAGCCAACATCCCGGTTCCACCGAGGACGAAGCCAAATTCGAAGGTTGCGCCAGCCGCTGGGCCATGCTCGGTGACGACGCCTGGGCGGAAGGGCTCCATCTCGTCACCGAAGCCAAATACGGCATGAATGCCCGCGACGGCGTCCTCAGCCTCTCTCTGCTTCGTTCCCCTGCGGTCACGGGCGAGGAAGGTCATCGCAATATATTCCCCGAAGCCAACCGCCCGCTTGCCGATCGGGACACCTGTTCGGATCTCGGTGTCCACGTCATCCGTTATGCGATTGGCCGCAGCCATGACCACCTTCCGCGCGACGAGCATCCCGCAGCCATGGCCGATTTGCTCTATACGCCCCTGCTTCCGGCGCAAAAAACCGGATCCAGCGGACTCCGCGGACTGTCCGGAGGCGAATCCCTGATTCCCGCCTGGGCCAAACCGACGGAGGCTTCCGGGGCTTGGATTCTTCGTCTGCATGAAACCATGGGGCGCGCCGGAACGATGCAACTGGAGCTGGAACCCGGCTGGGAAGCGGAAATGACCTCCCTATCCGAAGCCCAAGGCCAGGCGGTGAAGGAAGGACAAATCGCCTTCCGCCCGTATGAAATCATCAGTATCCGCATGATCCCGCCTCGGGATTGACCCCGGGAGGAATCCGCCCCATGCAAGCCGGCTGGTTTTACCGGGATCTGCGCGAAAGTCTGGTCTCCCAGCCGTTGCGGACGGGCCTGACCTGCTTTGCCGTGGGCGTGGGGGGGCTTTCCCTGACCCTTTTGCTGGCCATCCTCTCGGGCCTCAACCGCCGGGCCGAGAGAATGGTCGGGGATTTTGGCGCGAATGTCGCCATGATTGAGGCCCGTCAACAGGGCGCGGACGTTCTGGACGCCCGTCTCCTCCGCCGGATGCGCCATCGCTTCCCCAAGGTTCAATTCGCGGGCGAACGCCAACAAACCCTCGGAAATGTTCCCGGCGGCAACGCCATCACCGTGATCGCGGCCGACCCCGCGTATCCGGAAATTCGGGGTCTGTCCCTGATTGCGGGACGTTTTCTGGATCAAGCGGATGAACGGGAGGCCGCCGCCCGGGGCGTGGCCGGAACCGCATTGGCCGCGGAACGCGATCTCCGCCCCGGTTCCGTCTTGAACATGGGCGAAACCCTGGTGACCATCGTGGGGGTGGGCGGAAATGGACGGCAACTGCTTCTGCCCCCAAGCTTTCGGGGCGGATGGGAAACCGACGACCTCCAATCCCGTACCTTCCAGCGCCTCTGGTTGCGGCACGGGGAACACGACAACCCGGAAGCCTTGGTGCGGGCCGTGGAAGCCGAATTGACCCGCGCCCTGCCCGGCGTCACCCTCGCCACCACCACCCCGGAACAGCTCATTGCCGAAACCCGCCGCATGAGTCGCGCCATCCGCCAGGTGTTCGGCAGCGTGGCCGTGCTTTGTCTGCTGCTGGGCGGCAGCACCCTCACCAGCTTGATGACCCTGAACGTCCGGCAACGCATCCGGGAAATCGGCCTGCGCATGTCCATGGGCGCCGAGGGCAAACAAATTTTCGGGATGTTTTTGGCGGAAGGCTTGGTGTTGTCCATTTTCGCGGCGACCTTGGGCACCGGCATCGCTTTGCTCCTCTTGCATTTTGGTCAGGCCCGGATCGACTTCCCCGTGGCCACCGGACCCTCAGTGCTCCTGCTTCCCCCGGCGGTGGCTTTGCTCACCGGCCTCGCCTTTTCCCTCCTCCCCGCCCGACTCGCGGCCACCCTTTCCCCCTCCGATGCCTTGCGTGGCGAGTGATCCCGGTGTAGGATCAATCCATGGACACGCAATCAAACCAGACGCGCAAAGAAAAAGACAGCCTCGGAGAAGTCGAAGTCCCCGCCGAAGCCCTCTGGGGGGCACAAACGGAGCGCTCCCGCAAAAATTTCGCCATCGGCCCTTCCGCCTCCATGCCCATCGAAATCATCCACGCCTTCGCGCTTCTCAAAAAAGCAGCCGCGCAAATCAACGCGGAGGCCAAGATTCTGGAACCGGAAAAAGCGGAATGGATTGCCAGGGTCTGCGACGAAATCCTCGCCGGACGGCACGATGCACATTTCCCACTGGTCATCTGGCAAACCGGTTCCGGCACCCAAAGCAACATGAACGTCAACGAGGTCATCGCCCGACGGGCTTCGCAACTGACAAAAACCCCGCGCTTGCATCCAAACGATGATGTGAACAAATCACAATCCTCCAACGATACCTTTCCCACCGCCATGCACATGGCTGTCAGCGAGGTCATCCACCGCAACACCTTTCCCGGCATCGAAACCCTGCGTCAGGCGCTTCACGAAAAAGAACTGAAATTCAAAACCCTGGTGAAAATCGGACGCACCCACCTCATGGACGCCACCCCGCTGACCCTCGGTCAGGAATTTTCCGGCTATGTGTCCCAATTGGACCATGGACTCCATGCCCTGCGGAACGCGATGCCCCACCTCCACGAACTCGCCCTGGGCGGAACCGCCGTGGGCACCGGACTCAACACGCCCCCGGGATATGCGGAAAAAGTCGCCGCCCGTATCGCCGAACTCAGTGGACGCCCCTACACCAGCGCCGCCAACAAATTCGAAGCCCTCTCCGCCCACGACGCCTTGGTGGAAACCCACGCCGCCCTCAAACAACTCGCGATTTCCCTCACCAAAATCGCCAACGATATCCGTTGGCTCGGCTCCGGACCCCGTTGCGGGATCGGCGAGCTGATCCTCCCCGCGAACGAGCCCGGATCTTCCATCATGCCGGGCAAGGTCAATCCCACCCAATGCGAAGCCCTGGCCATGGTCTGCGCCCAAGTGGTCGGAAATGATGCCGCCGTCACTTTCGCGGGGGCCCAGGGTCATTTCCAACTCAACACCTTCAAACCGGTCATGGCCGCAAACGTCCTGCAATCGGCCCGCCTGTTGGGCGATGCCTGCGTCTCCTTCAGCCGCAACTGCATCGACGGCCTGGAAGCCGACGAAGACCGCATCCATTCCCTGCTCGAACAGTCGCTCATGCTCGTGACCGCCCTCGCCCCCAAACTCGGCTACGATGCTGCCGCCGAAATCGCCAAGGCCGCCCACAAAAACCGCAGCACCCTCAGAGAGGAGGCGCTGAAAACGGGCAAACTCACCGCCGAAGAATTTGACGAAATCGTCCGGCCCGAAAATATGGTTTCATCCGCCCGGAACACGGTCTCTACATTTTTGTAGGCGAAAAGGTGGAACGTGGAAATCCATTTCCTATAGCCCGAAAGCTTCCCGCTTCAAAGCAGAAACCACCCATAAAAAAGGCCCCCCTTCCCGGGAGACAACGGGAAGGGGGGCGGGGAGATATCCGGGTTACCAAGCCGGATATTGTAGGAGTGAAAACACTCTACATTGTTTATTCGCCATAGGCGCTCTGACCATGTTCACTCAGGTCCAGGCCAATCATTTCGTCTTCTTCGCT
>PXAS01000169.1 GCA_003565815.1 PVC group bacterium | reverse complement strand
TTCTCGTCTTTTCTCCAGAAAGGATCTATAGCGGTATACGAAGAGAACCACTGAGAATATTATTGAAGCCAGAAAAGCCAGCGCAAGCATTTCCCCGAAGTCCAATCCGAAAACACCGCATACAATCGCCAGCAAAAGTAGTATCGCTACGGATAGCAATCTTCGAATAAGCCTAAGCTCTTCAAGAACTTTGATTGATGTTTTCCCATCCGGATTGTGATTTGCTTCTTTCATTTGGTTTTCTCTTTCAGTGCATCAACATTATATTGAACGAACAGTCATTTTCAAAATTTTAAGTGATTGAGGGGCGTAAAGCGACACTTTTTTTTTAAAAAACCTTTGTTTTCTCGTTACACTGACGTATAGTATACCTATGAATGCTAAAGATGCTATGCGACAGCGACACCGTAAAAGGTTAATTGAGGTTTCACCCTATAACCCCCATCCAAAGTGGCCGGAGGGTTATTTCAGAGCGCTTTCGGACGCTGGCGTGCCTAAGGCCAATTTTGCCGCGTATGCGAGTCAGGTCAGGTCTTTTTTCGCATTGCACTCAGGTAAACCACGCCGTTCGCTTGGTGCATCTGAAATCGCCTCATTCCTGGCTGATTTGAAAAATGGGGGTGCGTCTGGTTCAGAGTGGATGGAGGCACGGGAGGCGTTAATTCTCTATTATGAGAAATTTCGCGGTCTTCCGTTGGTGAAACGGCGAACCCGGCACGATAAGGGTTCTAAACTGAAAGCCGGCGCATCAAATCACTCTTCGGTCGGCGGATTGAAGCCAATACCCCCGGGTTCCCCTGCTTTTCGCCGAGTCGACTGGAGCGCGTTGAAATCCGCCTATCTCACGGCCATTCGGGTTGAAAATTATGCAAGAACCACGGAAAAAACGTATTGGCAGTGGATCAGGGATTTTCTTCGTTTTTATGATGGTCGCCGCCCCCGGGATTTAGGGGCGGAGGAAATTCACGCCTATTTGGGATATCTTGCGGTGGAGAAACAGGTGGCGGCCGCTACCCAAAATCAGGCACTGAACGCGGTGGTATTTTTGTACCGGAATGTTGTCAAAAAAGAAGTGGGTGACTTCAGCACGTTTCCACGTGCCCGCAGGGGAAAACACCTGCCCGTGGTTTGCAGCCGGGAAGAGGTGTCCGCTCTCCTCGGGGAGATCGTCGGTGTGGAGTGTTTGATCACCCGTTTGATGTACGGAACGGGCATGAGAGTTTCGGAAACTCTGCGTTTGCGTGTTCAGGACATTGGGTTGGATCGGAAGGAGATTACGGTTCGTTCAGGAAAAGGAAATAAAGATCGTCGGGTTCCATTTCCTGACTCCCTGAGGGACGATATATCTGCACACCTTTCTTGGCGTCGCCGCTTGTTTGAGGAAGATCGGAAAAAAAACATGCACGAAGTGGAGCTTCCCGGCGCGTTGGCCAGAAAATATCCTGCGGCTCCACACGAGTGGAAATGGCAATATGTATTCCCGGCGGATGACTACTCGACCGATCCGCGAAGTGGGGCCTATCGGCGTCATCATATCCTTCCGAAACGCATACAGCGCGCGGTGCGACAGGCGTCGAAGAAGGCTGGGATCAATTCACGCATTACCCCGCACACCCTGCGGCATTGCTTTGCAACCCATTTGCTGGAGGCGGGGCAGGACATTCGCACCGTGCAGGAACTGCTGGGTCATTCGGATGTGAAAACGACGATGATTTATACCCACGTGCTGAACAAAGGTCCGCTGGGGGTGGTGAGTCCGTTGGATACACTGTAAACTAAGAAACACCTGCCAGCGGGAGATGTTTCTCGCTTTCCGAAAGTGTGGCCCCTCCGGTATTTGATTGAAGTACGGTTTTTTGGATTTCAGTCCCCCTGCGCCCCTGCCGGTGCGGAGACCGGCGCTCCCGTCCCCCATCGCCCCGCCGGAATTCGTTCAATGTTCGAAGTTGAATGTTGAAACATACCCGTTGCAATAGGATCCTGATGGATCGCTTGGTGATACGTGGCAAAAGACCAATCGAAACAGGATTTTTATTTCGGATGTGAATTGTCTTAATTAAGGTTGCCAACGGAGGGAAAATGGTGTAATGTCCCCTGCGCAATCATTTTCAAACCCTCCACCCACAGGTGAATCGTCATGGACCTCGCAGAGAAAAAAATCAATCCCGCCAAGCAAAACGCCTGCTCCTGCTCGCAAAAAGACTTTGTCCCCGGAAATTGGGTGTACGATATCGACGTGCGGGACTTTATTCAACGCAACTACACCCCTTTTCACGGTGATGGAACGTTTTTGAAGGGGCCATCGGACCGCACTGAAAAGCTTTGGCTGGTCTTGGATCGTCTGCAAAAGGACGAAATCGCCCACAACGGGGTGCTGGATGCGGACGACACCGTCATCTCCACCATCACGTCCCATGGTCCGGGCTATATGGGTGACGAGGAATTGGAGCAGGTGGTGGGCCTGCAAACCGACAAACCCCTGAAGCGCGCCCTCATGCCCTTTGGCGGCGTACGCATGGCCCAAAGCGCATTGGAAGCCTACGGATTTCAGATGAATCCGAGTACGGCCAAGATTTTCGAATACCGCAAAACCCACAATGACGGGGTATTTGACGTGTACGACGCCGAAATCCGGGCCGCCCGCAAAAGCGGCATCATCACCGGTCTGCCGGACGCCTACGGACGCGGCCGCATCATCGGCGACTACCGCCGCGTGGCCCTCTACGGGGTGAACCGTCTGATCGAGGCCAAAAAAGTCGAGCACGACGCCGCCGGCGCCGGGGTATACGACGAAGAGGCCATTCGCCTCCGCGAAGAGCTTTCCGAGCAAACCCGGGCCCTGTACGAATTGAAGCAAATGGCCTCAGGCTACGGTTTCGACATTTCCCGTCCCGCCCGTTGCGCCCGCGAAGCCGTGCAGTGGACCTATTTCGGCTACCTGGCCGCCGTCAAAGAGCAAAACGGCGCCGCCATGAGTATCGGACGCATCTCCACCTTCCTCGACATTTATATCCAGCGGGATCTCGACGCCGGGCTCATGGACGAATCCGAGGCCCAGGAACTCATCGACCATCTGGTCATTAAACTCCGCATGGTCCGCTTTGCCCGCACCCCCGATTACAACGAGCTTTTCTCCGGCGACCCCACCTGGGTCACCGAATGCATCGGCGGCTGCGGACTCGACGGACGTCCCTTGGTCACCAAAAACAGTTTCCGCTTTTTGCAGACCCTCTACAACCTGGGTCCCGCCCCCGAGCCCAATCTCACCATTCTTTGGGACGAAAAACTGCCCGAGGGCTTCAAAAAATTCTGTGCCCAGGTCTCCATCGACACCAGCAGCATCCAATACGAGAGCGACATGCTCATGCGAGCCCAATACGGGGACGATTACGGCATCGCCTGCTGCGTCTCCGGCATGAAAATCGGCAAGCAAATGCAATTTTTCGGCGCCCGCGTGAACCTCGCCAAAGCCCTCCTCTACGCCATCAACGGCGGCAAGGACGAAAAATCCGGCCAACAGGTCACCCCCCGCTTCGCGCCCATCGAAAGCGACGTGCTCGAGTCCGCCGAAGTCCGCGAGCGTCTCGACCAAATGATGACCTGGCTGGCCCGCACCTACGTCAAGGCCCTGAACATCATCCACTACATGCACGACAAATACGCCTACGAGCGCATTGAGATGGCCCTGCACGACAAAGACGTGTTGCGCACCATGGCCTGCGGCATCGCCGGACTTTCCGTGGTGGCCGACTCCCTCAGCGCCATCGAACACAGCACCGTCCGCGTGATCCGCGATCCCAAAACCGGCATGGCCATCGATTATGAAATCGAGGGCGAGTACCCCGCCTACGGCAACAACGACAACCGCGTCGACCGCATCGCCGTCAACCTGGTCCGCAGCTTCATGGACAAAATCCGCGGCTGCCGCACCTACCGCAACGCCCTGCCCACCCAATCCGTGCTCACCATCACCTCCAACGTCGTGTACGGCAAAAAAACCGGCAACACCCCCGACGGACGCAAGGCCGGCGAACCCTTCGCGCCCGGTGCCAATCCCATGCACGGACGCGACTGCAAAGGCGCGGTCGCCTCCATGAAATCCGTGGCCAAGCTTCCCTACGAGCACGCCCTGGACGGCATCAGCTACACCTTTTCCATCGTGCCCAAGGCGCTCGGTCGCACCGACGACGACCGCACCGAAAACCTCTGCCACCTGCTGGACGGATATTTCGGGGACGGCGGCCACCACATCAACGTCAACGTCTTCGAGCGCGAAACCCTCATCGACGCCATGGAGCATCCCGAGAAATACCCCCAGCTCACCGTGCGCGTGTCCGGCTACGCCGTCAACTTCATCAAGCTCACCCGCGAACAGCAACTCGACATCATCAACCG
>PXAS01000064.1 GCA_003565815.1 PVC group bacterium | reverse complement strand
GCTCAAATCCATCGTGCCCCTGCTGCTGGCCCTGTTCATCCTCCTCGGCCTCGTAGCCGCCGCCGCCCTCGCGCCCATCGCACTCCCTCTGCTCATCGGAGGGGCCATCGTGGTGATCTACCTCATCGTCACGCCCCTAAAGCCCACCCGGTAGGGAGATGCCGGGAAACACGGGGATTCAGGTCCCCGTGTTTTTTTAGCTGGTGGGTGGAGGGAGAATGGTGTAGAAAAGAGGTCCACATACCGACACTTTCTCTCTCCCACGGCCGGCCCGGTTTACGTTTGTGTAACGATTGTGTAACTCGATGCCCGAAAATGCCCAAAAACGCCTAACGAAGAGTGAACCGCAAAAATAAAGGCAAATATTTTACTATGAACACTTTAAGACCATAAATTATGAGAAATACCGGTCTGCAAAAGGTATGTTTTTCAGATTCGGGTGCAAGAAGTCGCAGGTTCGAATCCTGTCGCCCCGACCAACTTTTGAAACCCCATCTATCTTGCCACAGGGTTCGAACCTGCGCAGCGGGTTTGAAACGGAGCGATGGAGAACATGCTCAATCCCCGCAAATGCAAAAAAAACTGCGACACGGACATGGCGGCGGTCAAACCACAAGACTGGGATCGTAATCCGCGGGCGGTTCGTAGCCGAGGAGGCGGATACAGGTGGCCGCGAGACTGCTGATGCCCAGGTCTTTGCGTTCGCTGAGCTTCACGTTCGCCTTCCCGGAAGGATCGAAGATGTACACCGGCACGGGATTCAGCGTATGCGCGGTTTTGGATTTGGGCACGCCCTCGGCGCTGCGTTTCACCGAACCGTCCTTGTTGTGCTCGTACATTTCGTCGGCATTGCCGTGATCGGCCGACACCACCAAAATGGCCCCGGTCTTGCGGGCCATCTTCATCAAACGGCCAATGGCCAAATCCGTGGCTTCCACGGAGATTTTCACCGCCTGCACATCCCCGGTATGCCCCACCATGTCCCCGTTGGGGTAGTTGATGCGGATGAAGTCGTGTTTCTTTCCCGCCATGGATGCCAAGACTACGTCGGTGATCTCGGCGGATTTCATCCACGGACGTTCGGAAAAACTGACGTTGTCCCCGGGAATTTCAACGTATTCCTCCAGCGCTTCATTGAATTTTCCGGTGCGGTTGCCATTGAAAAAATAGGTGACATGCCCGTACTTTTGGGTTTCGCTGATGGCCAACTGCCGCAACCCGGTCCCGGCTATGTATTCCCCCATGGGCGCATCGATCACCGGGGGACTGACCAAAAACTTCCGCGGCACTTTCACGTCCGCATCGTACTGCATCATGCCCGCGAACAACACGTCGGGGACCCGACCCCGGTCGATCTTGTCGAAATCGGGACCTCCATCAAAGGCTTTGCTGATTTCCATGGCCCGGTCGCCGCGGAAATTGAACAGGATCACGGCGTCGCCGTCTTCGATTTTCCCGATGGGTTCGCCCTCCCGGGTAATCACAAACTCGCGCAAATCCTGGTCGATCACGCCCGGATCTTCTTCCCGCAAGGTGGAAATCGCCTCTTGGGCCGAAGCAAAGGCACGCCCCTTGCCGTGGACGTGACAGTCCCAACCGCGTTGCACCATCGGCCAGTCCGCTTCATAGCGGTCCATGGTGATGTACAGCCGTCCCCCGCCGGAGGCGATGGCGTAATCGCGCCCTTCTCCATTGAGATCCGACATCAGCGACTCAATCCGGTCCACATACCGGTCGGCGGAGGTGGGGTCCACGTCCCGCCCGTCCAACAACGCGTGCACGCGCGCCGTCTGCACGCCATCCGCGCTCGCCCGTTTGAGCATGGCTTCCAGGTGACGAATATGCGTGTGTACGTTGCCGTCGGACAACAGTCCGATAAAATGGAGTTTCGCCCCCTTTTCATTGACCTGGTTCACGAACTCGCGCCAGGTTTCGCCTTCAAAAACGGAGCCGTCCTCCACGGCGATGTTCACAAGTTTCGCGCCCTGGGCGAAGACCCGTCCGGACCCGATGGCATTGTGGCCCACCTCGCTGTTGCCCATGTCATCGTCGGCGGGCATGCCCACGGCCGCGCCATGCGCCTTCAGTTGGCTGTTGGGCGCGTTGGCTTTCAGCCAATCCAGATGGGGCGTATCCGCCCGGGAGACAATGTCGGATTCATCGCCAGGGCCAATGCCAACGCCATCCATGATGGCCAAAATTACGGGTCCGGCGGGTTTGTTCGCGGGGTCAAGGGGCTTGAGGGAAAGGGTCATTTGCGTTCTTGGAATCAGGGTTATGAGAAAGGGGCCGTTGAAAAACAAAGTGTCCGGCGTTCATGGCAGGACACCGGGAGGAGCGTGAATTATCGAAGGGTAAAGGGATTTCCGCCTTGTCCTCCCATTTGTCCGCCGCCCTGCCCCGGCATTCCGCCACCGCCCATGGCCTGTCCGGGGGTAACAATCTGGTTGGCGGCTTCCCGTTGCATTTCCCGGGCGCGCTCGATCATCTCTTCCACGGCCGCCTTGGTGGCTTTCCCGAAACCGGCAATGGCCGATTTCAGGGAATCCGCTTCGATCGGACCTTCCACGGGCAGCGGTCCGGAGCCGGTCATCACCTGGGTCTGGGCAAAATACTCGGTTTTGCGGTTCAAGTCCGGGTCTCCCTCTTCCGTGACCGGGACCATCACCCGGATGGACCCCACGGTGCGGTCGGTGTACACTTCTTCCCGCCAAAGATCGGCGGCGTTAAATTGAATATTGTCTAGATTGCCAAAAGGATCGGACATGTGAAAACTCCGTTTCAGGGTTGGGGATTGAAAATGGTGGCGGTCCTATAGCGTTCCGAGACAAAATGTCAAAGAAAGGCGTGAAAATCCTTGCTTCCGAATGGATTCCCGCAAAGGAAAGTGCAAAACACCCCCCTACAGATGAACCCACGGCAAACCATCCCCCCCAACGGCCAACGCATCACCATCCTCGCGCTGGTCTTCAGCCTCCTGCTGGCCACCCTGAAAATCGCGTGCGGATTTCTGGGCCAATCCCAGGCCCTCATGGCCGACGGCATGGAATCGATCGCGGACGTTTTTTCCTCGCTGACAGTTTGGGGCGGATTGCACATGGCCAGCCGCCCCCCGGACCGCAACCATCCCTTTGGACACGGCAAAGCGGAATCCCTCGCCGGCCTGCTGGTCGGTTTCATGATGCTCGGCGCCGCCCTCGCCATTGCCCGCAACAGCCTCCTGGACCTGCCCGGCCCCCATACCCCGCCCAAAGCGTGGACCCTCCTGGTCCTCGTCGCGGTCATGCTCGCCAAGGAAGGGATGTTCCGCTGGATGCGCGCCGCCGGAAAGCGCCTCAACAGCACCGCCCTGGAAAACGAAGCCGCCCACCACCGCGCCGACGCCATCACCTCCCTGGCCGCCTTCATCGGCATCAGCGTGGCCATCGTCGGCGGCCCCGACTGGTCCGTCGCCGACAATTGGGCCGCCCTCTTCGCCTCCATGCTCATTGCCGCGAACGCCCTGCGCATCCTGCGGCGGTCCCTGGGCGAAGTCATGGACGAATCCGTCTCCCCCGCCATCCTCGCCGAAGCCCGGAAATTGGCGGCCACCCATCCCGAAGTCCTTGCCGTGGACCAATGCCGCATCCGCAAAAGCGGCCTCGGATTGTGGATGGACATTCACATTTTGGTCGACGGAAATCTCAGCGTCCGCAAAGGCCATGCCATCGGCCACGAAGTCGAAACAACCCTGATGAAATCGGAACTCCCCATCCACGATGTCGTCGTCCACGTGGAACCCGAGGACGCCCACCCGGAATTATTGCCTGACCCCTGAAAAGCAAAACCCTGAATGCGTGAAAGAAAAATCGAATCTTTTGAAATTTGCGAGGCTTTCATCCGTCTATTGGTATAACATGCATTTTATGAAATTACCCCTGATCGCCTTTTGTTTCACCCTTCTTCTCTCGCCTCTTTCGGCCTTTGAAGACCAAAATACCACCTTCACCCTGGTCCCCCAAGGGGAGACCTTCACCCCGGGAGACACCCTGTGGGTGGCCGCCCGGCTGGACATGAACCCGGATTGGCACACCTATTGGGAATTCCAAGGGGATTCCGGTCTGGCCACGGAAATTTCCTGGACCCTGCCCGAAGGCTTTGAAGCCGGCAAAATCCATTGGCCCGCCCCCTATCGCTTTATCGAACCGGGCGATTTGGTCTCCCACGGATACAAGGATTCCGTGAAACTGATGATCCCCATTCAAACGCCTGCGGACGCCGTCCCCGGCGAAACCTACACACTCTCCGCTTTCGCGGAATGGCTGGAATGCAAGGACATCTGCCTGCCAGGAGAAGGCCGGGATGAAATTACGTTGACCGCCGGCGAAACCCCGCCCCTCCCCGAATCCTTCGAAGCCGTATTTAAAACCCTCCCCCACGACTTTGACGGCAGGTTCCGTCAAAGCGCGCGCCGGGAAGGCAACCAACTCACCCTCACCCTCGAGCACGGGGAGGATGTGGAAATCCGGACGGGCGACTTGCGGTTTTTTCCCTTGGACGCGATGATTTGGCGCTTGATCGCCGGGTTTGAAGTCGAGTCGACGGAAAACGCCACCACCATTGTCGGCGAATTGGCCGAGGGCGTCCCCTTGCCCGATTCCATCCAAGGCATTCTCGTCCATGAAAGCGGACTCTTGCAAGTAGGAGGCCATCGGGTATTGCGGGTTCAGGCGTCGCTTGAGGACGGACCCGGGGACGGGACGGCATCCGGTACCGCAGCCGAATCCGCATCCGGTGAGGACCCGGAGACGCTGTTCGGCGACGCCGGAGAAAGCCGCAATCTCTTCGTGGCCCTGATCACCGCTTTCGTGGCCGGGATCGCCATCAACCTCCTCCCCTGCGTCTTTCCGGTCCTGGGCTTGAAAGTCTCCGGTTTCATGGAACAGGCCCACGGCGACCCCAAGGCCATGAAAATACACTCCCTCGTTTTCGCGGGCGGCATTCTGGTCTCTCTCTGGATTCTCGGCGCCATTGTCGGCGCCCTGGGCGCGGCCTGGGGGGCACAATTTCAAGATCCCCGCGTGGTCATCGCCCTCTTGCTGATTCTCACCCTCTTCACCATGAACCTGTTCGGCCTCTTTGAAATGGGCGCCTCCATGACCACCGTCGGCGGAAGGCTCACCCAAAAAGAAGGCTACGCGGGCTCTTTTTTCCAAGGCGTGCTCATGACCGTCATCGCCACGCCCTGTACCGGCCCCATTCTCGCGGGCATGATCGGCTGGATGCTGACCCAACCCATCTGGATCGGCTTTCTGGCCTTCACCGCCATGGGCATCGGCATTTCCCTCCCCTATGTCGTCCTCGCGTTCAGCCCCAAATTGACCGAAAAACTCCCGGCACCCGGCATGTGGATGGTCACCCTCAAACAGGGCGCCGCCTTTGCCATGGTCGCCTTCCTCTGGGTCCTCCTGTATGTGCTTGCGAACCAATTGTCCACTTCCGCCACCCTGCGCGTGGTAGGCGCCATGATGATGATCTGTTTCGCCGCCTGGGTCCTGGGCAAATGGGGCGAACCGGGCCGGAAACCGAACGTCAAACGCACCGGGAAAATCTCGGCGCTCTTCCTGCTCCTCTTCTCCGGCTGGCTGGCCTACAGTTATCATGAACCCGCCGCCGAAGTGACCGACGCCCTCTCCCAAAAAATCGAGGCGGGGACCCCGATTCGCTGGGATGACCTCACCGAGGATCTCGCTCGCCAACTCTTGGAAGATGGCGTCCCGGTTCACTACCAACCATACTCCCCCGAGCTGCTGGAGAACCTCCGCAACCAAGGCCGGGCCGTTTTTGTCGATTTCACCGCCGAATGGTGTACCATTTGCAAAATCAATAAATTCACCACCCTCCACCGCGAGGAAGTGATGAAGGCCTTTCAGGACCACGACGTCGTCACCCTGCGTGCCGACTGGACCCTGCGCGACGATATCATTGCGAACAAACTGGCCAAGCATGGACGCCGCGGAGTTCCCGTATACCTGCTGTACGGACCCGGCCCCAATGCCCCCGCCCAACTCCTGCCCGAACGTCTCAGTCCGGAAATCATCATGGATTCACTTGACAAGTTGTAATGCATCACCGAACTTAACAAAACAATTCAAAGGCCAAATCGGCCTGAAAGACAAACCTGAATCCGTGAGAACTTCGCCAAGAAGGCGTGCAAAATCTTTTTTCACGGATTTATGACAAAACCAACCCCCAGAATGGAGTAGACAAAATGACGAAAAAATGGATGACATTGATCATGACCCTCGCGATGACCTTGGGTCTCGCCGCGCACGCGGACGAAGCCGCACCCGCCTTCACCCTGACCGACGCCCATGGCGAAGAGCACTCGCTTTCCGATTACGAAGGAAAAGTCGTCGTCTTGGAATGGGTCAACCACGGTTGCCCCTTTGTCGTGAAATTTTACGCGGGCGGCCACATGCAGGCCATGCAGGAAGAAATGGTCGAAAAAGGCGTGGTCTGGTTGAGCATCTGCTCTTCCGCACCCAATACCCAAGGTTGGATGACCGCTGAAGACCAAGCCAAAACCATCGAAGAAAAAGGCATCAAGGCCACCGCCGTGTTGCTTGATGAAGACGGTACCGTGGGCCGCGCGTACGGCGCCCGCACCACCCCGCACATGTACGTCATTGATGGCGAAGGCAAACTGCGTTATCAAGGCGCCATCGACAGCATTCGCTCCACCCGCGCTTCCGACATCGAAAAGGCCGACAACTATGTTCGCGCCGCCGTGGAAGCCGTGTTGGCCGGTGAAGAAGTCGACCCCAAACAAACCCAACCTTACGGTTGCTCCGTCAAATACGCGTCCAACTGATGCGGACGAATTCATCGCGAATTCATTGACCCCCCGAAACACCCCGGAAATCCGGGGTGTTTTTTTTCTGGCAAACGACACGAGAACCGTCATGCTCTCCACATGAAATTCGTACATTTTGGTGACTTGCATCTCTGGAGCCCCCGCATGCTTTGGCGGGAGTGGTATGAACCCAAGCGTTGGCTGGGTCGTCTGAACCTGACCCTGGGGCGGGCCAAAAAATTCCCCCCCGGCTACCGCCTGCCGGCTATCAACGCGGTCACGGGGGAAAACGCGGACGTGGCCCTGTTCACCGGAGATTTCACCAACTTTTCCCTGCGCGAGGAGTTTGTCATGGCCGCGGCCTTGTTTGAACCGGTTCTGGAGAAAACCAGAGGCAATTTGATCGCCATTCCCGGAAATCATGACCGCTATACCCGCGGTTCCGTCGAGGAAGGACTGCTGGAACATTTTCTGACTTTTCTGCCACCGGAACCCGTGCATGTGCGCAAATTGGGCATCCGCCTCTCTGTGGTCTGCGTGGATCACGCCGTCCCCCTCAAGTTCAGTTCCAACGGCGTGATACACGACGACGTACACCAAAAACTGGTGGATACCCTGGAAAAGATGCGAAAAACCAACCAGATTGTCATTCTCATGGGACATTTCCCCTACACCACCCCGCCCGAACATCCGGAAAGCCGGGAGCACAAACTCATTGGCGAAGAAAAATTGGAAGCGCTGGTCAAGGAATACAAGCCCGCCCTCTACGTCCACGGACACAAACACGTCCGCTGGGCCTACCGCGCCCCGGAAACCCCCGAAACCCTCTGCCTCAACTGCGGCAGCGTGGCCATGAAGAACCCCAACCCCGCCAAACAAGCCGGTTACCTCACCTGGGACATGGACGAAAACAACGGAAAAATCAAAAACCTCACCGCAAAAGTCTACGACGGAAACTCACAATGGACCGCCACCCCGCTTTTGGAAGACGCATGAACCCGGGGAAGGTTACAGGTGACAACTTATTTCAGGACGGGACCACTACTCTCCCTCTTCTCCCCCAACCACTTTTCAAGCATCCGGGCCAATTGCAAGGGATTCACGGGTTTGGAGAGGTAATCGTTCATGCCCGCGGCATGGCAGTCCTCCCGCACGGACTGAAAAGCGTGCGCGGTGAGAGCGATCACCGGGATGTCCGGATTGCGCGTGCCGTGTTCGCCGGCGCGAATCAGACGGGTCGCGCGGGTGCCGTCCATGCCCGGCATTTGCAAATCCATGAGCACGAGATCGTAGTCTTCCGTTGACAGCGCCGTCAACACCTCGTTGCCATTCGCGGCCACATCGACCCGCAGGCCCAGTTTGGAAGCCAGCCCCTCCAGCACCATCCGGTTGGTCAGATTGTCCTCCGCCAGAAGAATGCGGGCATTGCCCCCGGAAAAATGCTCCGTCCACGCCATGACTTCCCGGTCGGGGCTGGAGCGATTTGGTGGCGCTTGGCTTTCCGGGGCAAAGGTCTGCCACAGCCACTCGGCGAACCCCCTCATGGAAACGGGTTGCCAAAGCCAATGGTCAAAAAACGCTTCTCGTTCCGGCGATAGCGTTTCGCCGAGTCTTCTCAGGCCCACCCTGACTTCGGTATGAGCGCCGGGGAATTCCGATCCCGGCGAACGACAAGCCCGCGCATCCATCAGGACCAATTGAACCGGCTGACCGGCGGCATCCGCCAGACGCATGTGTTCGCAACAGGATTCAAAATCGGAAACCACGTGTACTTCCGCCCCCCAGTGAACCAGCCATTCCCGAAACACGGGAAAAGAAGCCTCCAGGGCATCGAGCACCACCACACGCATCCCCCGCACTTCGCCGGGCAAGGCGAGTTCATCAATCCCCCCCTCGCCTTCTTCCAACTCAAGGGGAACCGAAAACGAAAAAACCGATCCCACCCCAAGTTGGCTTTCCACGGAAATCCGGTCACCGCCCATGAGCGCCAGCAATTGATGGGAAATGGCCAGCCCGAGACCGGTTCCCTCGTGGGCGCGGGCCGCCGTGGCATCCACTTGATAAAATTTCTCAAAGAGCTTTTCACGATCCCCGGGGTCGATGCCCATCCCCGTATCCCGCACCGACACCCGCAGCCAAATCTCGCCCTTCGAGGCGGACGCGTCCGCGGCAACGCCGTCCACCGGGGAGCGTTCAGCATCCACCTCCACGGAAAGGACCACATGTCCCTCGCGGGTAAACTTGATGGCGTTGGCAACCAAATTGGTCATGATCTGGCGCAAACGTCCCTCATCGCCCACCAGTTGCCCCGGCAGATCCGGAGACAGACAACATCTGAAATCCAAATGTTTCTCGAAGGCCTGAACCGCCATGTTGGCCGTCAGCTCCTCCAACAAGCCGTACAGGTTGAATGGGGCGGATTTCAACGCCAAACCGCCGGATTCGATGCGGGAAAGGTCCAGCAAATCATTCAACAGGTACAACAAGGCATTTGCACTGTCCCGGGCCACTTCAACGAATTTCCGCTGCTCCGACTTCAATTCGCCCAAAAGCAAAAGTTCCATCATGCCGATGACGCCATTCATGGGGGTCCGGATTTCATGGCTCATATTGGCCAGAAATTCACTCTTGGCCTTGTTGGCCTTTTCCGCGGAATCCTTGGCTTGCAGCAACTCCATTTCGATCCTGTCTTTTTCCAGGGCGTCGGAAAACAAATTGGCGAGGATCCGCAACATCGCGAAATCCTCGTGCCGCAACCTGCCATTCTCCCGGAAAATTTCACCGCCGAAAAACACTGGCTCGCCGCCCAATCCCTTCAATGGAAAACAAACCAAGCCCTGAATCCTCCGATTCACCATCCACTCCCTGAGACTGTCGGGGATTTCCGCGCCCTGTTCGGACCGGTGAGCGAAAACGGGCGACTGCACGCAGTTCCGAAGCCTTCGAAAGGCCATCGGGTCCAAGGCCGGAATGTTTCCGGGGACTTGTGCACACCACTCGATTTTTTGCCATTTGTGGACACCGACCTCCGGATCGCGCAACAAATACAAGCGGTCGAGTTGGAAAAAAACGCCGAGAGATTCCAGCGTGTCACGAATCGTTGTTTCCAACTCGTCCAGCCGTCCTTTGACGAAAGCCGTGGACAATTCGGCGAGGAACTCCTCGAATTCCGCTTTTCCGCGGTACTTCCGTTCACTGATCTGCAAAGCCCGGGTACGTTCGTCCACCAAACGGATCAAGGCCCGCCTTTGCCGGATTTGCAAGGCGACATACCCCAAAAGCAAAAGCACCACAGACAAGACAATGGCATACAGGAAGAAGTGCACGGGAAACACCTCCACCCGTTCGGCGCGGACCCACCGTTGCATCAGGCGACGCCGGTCCGCTTCCCCGAAAGTCGACAAGGCCCGGTTCACCTCCGCCAGCAGGTCTTCATTCCCCAACCCCACGGCCGCATTCAGATTGCGCGCGTACAAACGGCTCAAGGGACGGAACCTCCCGGGGGCATCCTTTTGATCCAGCAGATACAAAGCCACCGGATAATCGGCTGCGAATGCCATGATTTCACCGGACAGCGCCGCCGCCACCATGACTTCGTTGTTCCGAAACTGTCGCAGGTGAAAATCGCCGTGATGTTCCCGCATGAATTCCAATTCAAAACTGCCGCGCACCACGCCGATTTCGGCGATTCCACGATGGGGCAAATCATCCAAGGTCTCCACGGCAATGCCCGAAGACACAAACACATATGCGCTCAAAGGAAACAACTCGGTGGTGAAAGACAAAATCCGGGACCGTTCCTCGGAAACGAAAAGGCCGCCATGCACATCCGCCTTTCCCTCGGTCACCGAAAGGATGGTGTCCGGCCAGTCCACCAAACGAAAGGTCACCGGCCGCCCCATTTTTTCGCCCATTTCACGCCAAAAATCGATCAGCAAGCCTTCGGGTTCACCCGCCGCGTTCCGATAGGAAAACGGCGGCCAGGAATGGTCCTGGGAAATGATCAGGGTTTCGGAAAATATCGGGGAGATCGAACACAAGCAAAACAAAACGGCAAGGCGAAAACGCCATGCCGCCATCAAACGGTTCATTTCAAAAGAGAATGGTTTCATTTTTGCTTTCAATCCACATTGATATCCATGATTATGGTTAATTTCAATGAAAACCTCGGATTTGCAAGCACCGTGTGAACGACTTTCTCTTGCCGTTTGGTCCTGAAACGGTATGATGAACAAGCAATCGAAACGCAAATCAACATCCCACCCCGAATCATCATGAAATTCATCCACAGCGCCTCCCGTCGTATCCTTGTTTTGGCATTGATCCTCACCCTGGCCAATGCCGTGAACGCCATTCGCCCGGACCAAATCGCCCACAACGCCCTTGCCCTGCTCAACCTGCTGGGTTGCATCGTCCTGGCCATGGAAGGGCTGTTGCTGAGCAAACGCACCTACAAGTTCAGCCGCTCGGAACACCCGGAAAAATCGGGGCCGGACCCCGTGAAAGCTCCCGCCGCCCCGCCGAGTCCCGTGGCCTCCCGCGAAGAGCGCACCCGCCACGAAATCGCGGCGATGCTCGGGCTGTTTCAGGACAAAGGACGGCTGGTGGATTTTCTCATGGAAGACATCACCGCCCAAGAGGACGCCCGGGTGGGACAAGTCGCGCGAGTGGTCCATCAGGGATGCCGCGAGGTGCTCGACAAACATTTCCAACTCAAACGGGTAACCGACGCCGCCGAAGGATCGGCGCTCACGCTCGAACCCGGTCACGATTCCGCGTCCTGGCGTTTGGTCGGCAGTGTTTCCGGCGAAGCGCCCCAAAAAGGCACCGTCCTGCACGCGGGCTGGCGCACCGAAAAAGTGACCCTGCCGGAAATCACCCGTGAAATCCCCGAATCCAGCGACAGTTATCTTGTCGCCCCCGCCGAACTCGAGGTCTCCGCATGAGCGATGTCCAAGCGCGTGACCCAAAAGCGAAACGCCTCGGGCTGGGCATTGACCTGGGCACCAGCAACTGCGCCCTCGCCGCCGCCCACCCGGACCGCGACACCGTGGAGCACCTGCCCATTCTCCAATGCGTTCGCCCCGGCGCCACCGACAGCCTCGCCACCCTCCCCTCCGCCGTCTTTCTGCCCTTGCCGGACGAGTTCGGCCCCGACGATTTTCAAACCCCGTTTCAATCCGGCGATGCCAACCTGGTCATCGGCGCATTCGCCCGCGAACGGGGCCCTTTGGCGCCCGACCGGCAAATCATCTCCGCCAAATCCTGGCTTTGCCACGCCCAGGCCGACCGCAAGGGGGCCATCCTCCCCTGGAACAGCCAGGCACCGGTGCAAAAACTCTCCCCCGTGGCCGTCTCCCAAAAATTGCTGGAACACCTGATCCACGCCTTCCGCCTCACCGAGTGCGCTCGGGAAACCGATCCCGGGGCGGTGCAAAGCGTGCTCACCATTCCCGCTTCCTTCGATGAAGCCGCCCGCGCCCTCACCCTCGAAGCCGCCCACGCCGCCGGCCTTCCGGACGTGGTGCTGCTCGAAGAACCGCAGGCCGCCTTTTACGCCTGGATTGCCAACAATGCCGACACCTGGCGCGACCAAGTCGGTCCCGGCGACCTCGTGCTCGTTTGCGACGTCGGGGGCGGCACCGCCGACTTCAGCCTCATTGCCGTCGATGACGACGGCGAAGGAAACCTCACCCTGGAGCGCATCAGCGTCGGCGACCACATTCTTCTCGGGGGCGACAACCTCGACCTCGCCCTCGCCCATACCTTGCGCGGACAGCTCGAACAGGGCGGCGCCAAACTCGACCACTGGCAAATGCTCTCCCTCGTACACGCCGCCCGCGCCGCCAAGGAGAAGCTCTTCGCCGAAACCGAACTCGACGGCGCCCCCATCGCCGTGGCCGGACGGGGCTCAAGCCTCTTTGCCTCCACCCTCAATACCGAACTCCGCCGTGAAACCCTGCTCGCGGTGGCCGTGGAGGGTTTTCTGCCACTCGGCGCCCCCACCGATTTCCCCGCGAAAGGCAAGCAAACCGGCCTGCGCCAATTCGGCCTGCCCTACGCCGCCGACCCGGTCATCAGCAAACACCTGGCCCGCTTTCTCGCCCGCAGCCGCGAGGCCGTCGCCTCCAACCCCGAGCATGCCGCCACCATCGGCGCCGAACGCCTGGAGCACGCCTCCGGCCTCCTGCTGCCCAGCGCCATCCTCTTCAACGGCGGCTTTTTCAAGGCCGCCCCCCTGCGCGAACGCGTGGAGCAACTGCTGGCCCATTGGAACGGGGACAGACCCCTCAAAACCCTGACCGGCGGCGAGCCCGATCTCGCGGTTTCCATGGGCGCCGCCGAATTCGCCCGCCAATTGATTCGCGGGGACGGACTCCGCATCAAGTCCGCCACCGCCCGCGCCTATTATCTCGGCCTGGAAAGCGGCATGATGGCCATTCCCGGCTTCGAACCGCCCGTGCAAGCCGTCTGCGTCGCCCCCGTGGGACTCGAAGAAGGCAGCCGCCTCACCTTGTCCGACCGCGAATTCGGCCTCGTGGTCGGCGAACCCGCCGAATTCCGTTTCTTTTCCACGCCCACCCGCGGAGGCGATGGCCCCGGGGATGTCGTGGAAGACGCCGAGGCGGAACTCGAGGAAACCGCCGGCATCGAAATCACCCTCCCGGTCGAAACCGCGGGCGAAAACGGCTTCGCCGCCGGCGAAATCGTCCCCGTACATTTGGAAGTGTACCTTTCCGAAGTCGGCGCCCTGGAACTCCGCATGAAACATACCCGGTCGGAAAGCGCCTGGAAACTTGACTTCAACACCCGCGGAGAAGAAGATAGAGAATGAAAACGATATTGATTCTCATTTTTCTCGGCCTGCTCGCGGCTTGCGCCACCCCCGAGCGCCGCATACGCGCCAACCCGGAGGCCTTTGCGGCCCTGCCCGAAGAACAGCAAACCCTCGTCCGCGAAGGCAAAGTGGATTTGGGGATGAATCCCGATGCGGTACGCCTGGCCTTGGGCGCCCCCCACCGGATCTACACCCGCCGTACCGAAGCAGGCGAAACCACGGTCTGGAGCTACGTCCGCAGCGAACGCCGCACGGATTCGCAATGGGTGCATGTGCCGTGCCGCGCCCGCGGATCACATTCGGTGCTCATTGACGTGGATACATATCGGGAAGTGGAGACGCTCCGCTTGGAATTCGCGGACCAAATCGTCACCGCCATCGAATCCATGAGCCGGTGAGTTACCCATTCGGACGGGGAACAGGACAAAGACCAACCTTCTCCGCCAAATTGCGCTGTCGCGCATCAAAAGTGGCGAATACCGTCAATTCCGCCAGGCGGGCGCAAGCGACATGTAGAACATCCATACTGCGATTTCCGAGGGATGCGGTGTACGAAAACGACAAAAACTCGGCCTCCGCGAAAATTTCATCCACCGTGAACGGCAGAGGCTTCAGGAATCCCTGTTGAATATCCGACTCAAAAAGCGACTGAACACGCTGTTCCTGTTCAGGGGTGATCCACTTCCGAAAGACCGCCAGCCGAAAGGCGTTTTTGACCTCCAGTTGGGCAATACGACTCAAACCAACCGCCTGAGCTTGTGATTTCATTTCTCCACGGGCGGATTCTGAATTGGCATCACGGAAATAAAGAGAAACCAGAAAACTGCTGTCCGCGTATATCAATATCGGTCCCTTTCCTCGGCGATGAGTTCCGCACCGGAAAATGGCAAAACACCCTCCGGGAAAATTTCCCGCTGGCGGGCCTCGAAATCCGGAATCCGGCAGATACCGGAATCCGCGGGAAGCGCGGGAAGTAATCGAAACAATGGCTTGGAACGCTTCGTCACCACAACGGTTTCACCCGCCTGTACCCATTTGACCAAGGTGTCGGTTTCATTGCGAAGTTGTCGTAGCGTGGCGTTTTTCATATGTCCACAATATGTCCACATATTCAGATCGTTCAAGAACAATTTCAAAGATTTTCAACGTTTCCCAATCCCTGAATCCGTGTTGTCCAATATCCTTTCCTTTCTGCGCTCTCCAACCCCTCCCGTTCAAAATCAATTCCCGGTTTCCTTTCATCTGCAATGCAGATTTCCTGATTTTCCTTTTCCGAGCGTCGGAAGCTGTGAAAAAATTGTTTCCGACCCGGAAAGCGGAAAGGGTTGCAGACAGGCGTGTCCACGCTCCGTTTTAATGGCAAAGCGCATATCCCGCATGGATAAGTTCAATAGAAATACCGCACCCTCAGGAAAGCAGTTTAAGAATCAGGTTGTCTGACAAATATAAACCTGCGTCACGAACCGCCTGGATGCCAACCGCGATTGAAAAGGAAGGATCAGCCTTTGCCGCCTGCAAAACCAGACCCACCGTACCCGTCACGGGCACCCCGCAGGCATGGGCGCAATTCCTCGCCGCCATATCGTCCAAAACCGCCATGGCACCCGGATGGTCAAGACAAAATTGAAGCACAGAAGTTTCACCTTGCCCCAAATCCCAAGCCTGTAAAAATGGTACGGGTGGATTCGTTTCTACGAAACGCGTTATGTGCATAGTCTGAGATAGCCAGTCGATGGCCGGATCCCGATCCATTTCGACAGCCATTACCTCATTGACCACCGCACGGGGGATCACCAGATCAGACCAGATGCCCACAAACCGATCCATGAATCCCGCTTTAGCGGAAACGATCAGCGGCGACGCGTTAAAAACCAGCATCAATCCGGCCCAAACCGTTTCAGGTCTTCCTCCACCCCTTGAAACGGGGAAACACACATGCTGGAAAGCGTGCTTAAAAACTGCTGACGGGTCTGACCCGCGAGCTGGGCCGCCCGCTCTTGGCTGAGTTCCCCCTGCTCATACCCCTTCACCGCCGCGCGAACACGCAGGTAAGACACCAAGCCCTCGCCACTCAAGCGCAAGGCGGAACAAGTCTGGTCCGGTATTTCCATTTCAAGTTTCATCTGCAAGCTTTCTCCTGTTTATTTTGACATAAACACAATGTAACCGCAATGCTCCCAACATTCAATCTTCAAAGTTGGGCGGCTTGCCCGCCGTAGCTCGGTGGATTCGATGGTCAACCTTTTTCATTGCATTTCCCCTATTTTCAGGGCATTTGATGCCTCGTCTTTTCCACCCAATTTCGAAATTCCTCACCAACACTTTCCCATGGCCCAATACCCTTTTACCGAAATCGAACCCAAGTGGCAGCGTTACTGGCTGGAGCACGAAACCTTCCGCACCCCGGAAGAGATCGACACCTCCAAGCCCAAGTACTATGTTTTGGACATGTTCCCCTATCCTTCCGGTTCCGGACTGCACGTGGGACATCCCGAAGGCTATACCGCCACCGACATCACCGCCCGCTACAAGCGGATGCGCGGCTTCAACGTGCTCCATCCCATGGGCTGGGACGCCTTTGGCCTGCCCGCCGAACAGTACGCCTTGCAAACCGGCACCCACCCGGCGGTCACCACCCAAAAGAATATCGACCGCTTTCGCGAACAGCTCCAGTCCCTTGGCTTTTCCTACGACTGGTCCCGCGAAGTCGCCACCACCGATCCCGCATACTACAAATGGACCCAGTGGATCTTCCTGAAGCTCTTCGAAAAAGGCCTCGCCTACGAAGCCGAAGCGCCCGTGAACTGGTGCCCCGCCCTCGGCACCGTGCTCGCCAATGAAGAAGTGATCAATGGCCGCTCGGAACGCGGCGACCACCCCGTGGTCCGCAAACCCATGCGCCAGTGGATGCTCAAAATCACCGCCTACGCGGAACAATTGCTCGAGGATCTGGAAGGGGTCGACTGGCCGGAAAGCATCAAGGAAATGCAACGCAACTGGATCGGCAAATCCGAGGGCGCGGAGGTGGATTTCGCCATCGACGGCCTGGACGAAACGCTGCGCGTGTACACCACCCGTCCGGACACCCTCTTCGGGGCCACCTACATGGTCGTTTCGCCCGAACATCCCCTCCTCGACCTCCTCGCCAACGACACCACCCGCGCCGAGGTCGAAGCCTACCGCGAAAGCGCCTCCCGCAAGTCCGATCTGGAACGCACCGAACTCGCCAAAACCAAAACCGGGGTGTTCACCGGCAGTTATGCCGTCAATCCGGTCAACGGACAAAAAATTCCCATTTGGACCTCCGACTACGTGCTGATTTCCTACGGCACCGGCGCCATCATGGCCGTGCCCGCCCACGACGAGCGCGATTACGATTTCGCCAAAACCTTCGACCTCCCCATCGTGGAAGTGATTTCCGGCGGAAACATCGAACAGGAAGCCTTCACCGGAAACGGCGTGCTGGTCAATTCCGCCAACGACGAAATTTCCCTGAACGGCCTGGAGGTCGCCGACTCCAAGGCGAAAATCACCGCATGGCTGGAGTCCAAGGGTCTGGGACAGGGAAAAATAAACTACAAACTCCGGGATTGGCTCTTCAGCCGTCAGCGCTACTGGGGCGAACCCTTCCCCATTCTGCACGTGGACGGCAAACCCGTGCCGGTGCCGGAAAACGAACTGCCGCTCATGCCCCCGGTGGTGGACGAATACAAACCCGGCGAAGATGGCGATCCGCCCTTTTCGCGGAACACCGAATGGGTCAATACCATCGACCCCTCCAGCGGAAAAGCCGCCCGCCGCGAAACCAACACCATGCCCCAATGGGCCGGAAGCTGCTGGTACTATCTGCGCTATATCGACCCCCAAAACGACTGTGCGCCCATCGACCCGGAAAAAGAAAAATACTGGATGCCGGTGGACTTGTACGTGGGCGGAGCCGAACACGCGGTCCTGCATCTGCTCTACGCCCGCTTCTGGCACAAGGTGCTCTACGATTGCGGCGTCGTACACACCAAAGAACCCTTTCACCGTCTCGTCAACCAGGGCATGATCCTCGGCGAGGGGGAAATCAACCTCTTCCGAGATTCGGAAGGCCGTCCGGTCAGTGAATCCGAAGCTCGGAACGACGAGGAATTCACCGCCGAACGCATTCCCGAAAGCGAGGCGGTCAAAAAAGGCGACGGCTTTGTCTGGAAGCAAGACGAATCCATCCGCCTCCGCTCCCGGGCCCACAAGATGTCGAAATCCCGCGGCAACGTTATCAATCCCGACGACGTGGTCAAACAATACGGCGCCGACTCCCTGCGACTCTACGAGATGTTCATGGGACCCTTGGAGCAGGTCAAACCCTGGTCCATGAAAGGCGT
>PXAS01000012.1 GCA_003565815.1 PVC group bacterium | reverse complement strand
ATAGAAAAACTTGCTCGGCATAACACTTCCTCCACTGGTTTACGCCAGGAAAAAGTGTTACCCTGATTTAAGCCGTTTTGTTCGGATTCTTTTTAACTTTTACACCTAAGTACTCAGTTCTAAAAGGAATCTCAAATCTATATTCTTTTCGCGGGTATAGCTTATCGTATCTTTGGCAATAATCCTGAAGGTCGTGGTTCAATTTCTCGTTCGGACTTTTGGCGAGTATTGCACCTTTTAAAAATAACTCAGAAGCATGAAATGTTAAAAACAGGACAACACATCCTCTTTGATATGATGCCTTATTAGTAGATCTCTTTAAGACAACACAAAGGCGTCTTGCTGCATCAAGATATGCTTCTGAGAACAGGAAAAATTGTTCTGGAAGATCTTTATTTGATAACTCCCAATCTCCGTACATCTTCATAGCTTGTTGTTGATGGCTAATCGCAGCCGAATGTCAATATGAAGATAATGTCCCCTAACTCTTTCCTGCGGCGACGCAGTCAAAAGGGAGAGAAAATGCCCTGGAAGTCCTTTCGAAACATTTACATCCGCTGGATGCCGAGAATAACATTGCTTCACCCTTGGCCATGGGTAAAATTTGACGCCAGATACTCAAGAAAAGAGTCGTATGGGGTAATTCCTCACGTACGGATCTGTGCGGAGGGTGCCGGGTAACCGGCATTCCTACTGCGACCCTGGCCCCAAAACTTACAGTTCATCACGGAAGAACAACCTCTCTAAAAAAATCGTTTGCAACTGAAGGATTAAGATGCTGGAGGCGCTCATAAATTTCCATTACCTTTGAAGTATTGCCTTTTGCTTTATACGCTAACCCCAAATTATACCATTCTCTTACGCCAGGACGTATCTTGATAGTCTGTTTATGAGTCTCAATGGACTTGGACAATTGTCCAGACATTCTATAGGCAACCCCTAAAGCATTTAATGTTAAAGTATCTTCTGGGTATATATGAAGAGCGTGTTGGTAAGCTTCGATAGCTTTTGTCCATTGGTTAACATCTGCATATGCATCTCCTAAAAATCTCCAGGTCAATATTTTACGAGGATTAATTCTTAGTGCTTGCTGATATGCTTCAATAGCTTCTGTATATTTGCCAGAATCCTGGTATGTAGTACCAAGAATTCCCCATGCCCTTGATGAATCGGGATCTAGCTTTAGAGAACGTTGCAAGACTTCAATAGCTTTATTAAGCTGGCCAATCCGGCTAGAACCATAGAGTCTGCCTAATTCATACCAAATTAAGGCATTTTCAGGGTTATGCTTCGATGCTTGTCTGTAAGCATCGATGGCTTTTTCCAATTGCCCAGCCCCATCATAAATTTTTCCCAGTCCTGACCATGCTTGACTGTTTTGGGGCTCCAATGACAAAGCTTGACGGTATGCATCAATCCCTTGCTGGACGCGCTCTTCATAATCATCCCATCTGGCCCAGGTTTTGTTGTAATTGGAACCTAGCTCAATCCATACCTCAACATTATTTGGATCTATGCCAAGGGCCTGCTCAAAAGCATCGATGCTGGACTTTAGAGCATGAGTTGAGCGTGTGTATTTTGCCAGTTCTTTGGAAGTAAGCCCAAGGTTGATCCATCCCTTCTTTTCTTGTGGTTCTATCTCCACTATTGCCTTATAAGCATTGACCCTAGGTGCCCTGTAACCCAGACTATCATAAGCATCAGCTGCCCTTAGAAAGTATTGAAGGGCGTTATTTTGCATGGCATCTTTGTTAGCGTTATTTAATTTGCTATACTCCAGATAGCAAGATCCAATTCCTGACAGGGCATCCGCAAAATCTTGATCCTTTTCCAGGACTTTCTGGTAATATTCAAAAGCTTTATCAAGAAAATCATACTTTGTTTCATTTTCTTCTATGTTCATTCGCTTCCGAAATTTAGCCATAGTCATTGGAGGCTCAAAACCCAATTCATTACGGAACTCAAAATATTCCAGAGGTCCGCTATATCGATACCAGGCTCTGCCCAAACCTACTCCACTCATGTCGCCAGGATCAATACCAAACTGTTCTCTTGTCAACGGGGACAATCCCAACTCTGCGTGATTACGCATTTTCCTCTTCTCTTGTTCTCCTAAATCAACAAGAATTGAATACATAGCAAAATAATACTGGCCAAAGCCAGACAATGCGCATACGTTTCGAGGAGTTAATTTCAGCGCTCTTCTCAGGGCATCACGCGACTTTCTATGGTATTCTAAATAGCCATCCCCGTAATCCAAGTATAAAAGACCTAATGCACACCATGCATTGGAATTCTGCGAGTCAAGGTTGAGGGATTCTTGAAAGGCATTAATTCCGTTTTGTAAAGAGCTGTTCCAACTCCTTCCGCTGCTGCGTCTATCCTTTTTGTAGGCCATGCCAAGTCTGTACCACGCTTGTGCATTGTTGGGTTGGATCCTGACAAACTCCTTATAAGCATCTATAGCCCTGCTAAAGAAATAAAGTCTTTCATAAGCATCGGCAAGATTCGACCAGGCTTCAGGGCTATTCGGCATCGCCTGAGTCCATTTACTGTTATGACGAATCGCTTCTTCCCAATCACCGCTAAAAATCAAACTGAAAGATCTGGCTGCCCAACGATTATAGTCTGTAGTATCAGGCACCACGCTTGTCCTTTCGACATGCCTCTTCGATAGTTCAGTTATCCACTCCACAGGCAAGGCAAAATTCAGATTTTGTCCATCATCTACATAAAAACTGGTAAGTCCAAGAAGCCTGCCTTGGGAATCAAAAAGGCCACCCCCACTTGATCCAGGTGATATGGGGGCAGTGATTTGAAGGTACTGACCACCTCTTACCGGTCGGATACTGGAGATTATACCTTCGGATAAAGTCAACTCCAGGCCTCTTGGTGCGCCTATGGCGTAAATCCTGGAACCTACGGTCAATCCCTGGGTGCTGCCAACAGTGACAGGTTGAGCTTCCAGCCCGGAAGCCTTTACTGTACAGATGTCCCTCTCCCAATCAGTATATTGTTTCTCAGCAGGGTATTGTTCTTGCTGATAGCGAACAGCAACTTTCCTGGCATTTTCAATGACATGGCAGTTGGTGGCAATGCTGCCGTCCTGGAGAACAACCCCGCTGCCCAGACCCGCAAACTCTCCTTGGCTGTCTTGTGCCAGAACTACAACGATGCTATCGGATACCTTCTCAAAGACCTGGCTGGCTGTTCTAGCCAATACAGAGGTCGAAAATACCAGAATCGGTATTAAGGCGAAAATAAAACTCTTCATGCTTTTCCCTCATTTAGGTCTAACTTGCTTGTGGGGGGGTACAAACTGTAATGGGGGTCAAGTCTTCTCTTGACTCTTATAACGTTTCTTTATTTTCTCTAACTGCCTTTGGAATGATTTATCCGACTGCAGCCGACTTTTCATCCTGGCGTTTTTACAGCTGACGCTACTGTAACTGGACAAATGGAATCGCTCGCCTGGTATCTGTTTAGCGCTTTGCATGTGGCACTGGGACTGGCTCCGGGAACCACTTGTTCCAAAACCCAAAAAATGAGTCATTTTGAGCAAAATGATGCTCAATTGGGTCCCGGGGTACAAGGCACCTGCTTTCCTTATTGGCAGAAGCGCCTTGTTCGCTGTCATCTGAATATGCTCTGGATTGTCAATATGAACCTGACTCTCTTTTTCTCTTGCTCTGACTAAAGAAGCTAACGCCCGGCTTTGGGGCGGACCTGTAGCCGCCCAGTGGCGGAAAGGCCGTCCCAGCCCCGAAGGGGCGACAATAGCCGCTTGTTATGTGCCGCATTTGATTAAAGCGGTCAGAGTTGCTCCAACCAATACGCCAATAAAACCAAAAATGATGCCTGTATAGGTTGCCCGGCTTTGAATTTTGGCAATTCGAACCTGAAGCAAATGCTCTGCAACAATACGACGCTCAGGGTTAGTTTGACGAACAGACTCCTCATGTATCACTTTGGCCAGTTCCCAGGAGTCCATACGACGCAATACTTTTTCTTCGTCAGTAATCAGGGCAAACCAATAGCTATATTCTGCTCGTGCGAACAACGCTCTGATCCTGTCTCTCCATGTAATTCTCATCGTCATTCTGCTCTCCCAAAATTTACTGATTCAATGCTGCACTAGAGCACATAATGTTCGGCGGATCAGGAGCAAGACTGGGGGCAAGCTTGCTTGCCGACGGGATTGTCTGCTGCATCCGCGTTGATGGTTGGCGCGGGAGCGCCGGGCAGCAATGCGGATGGGAATCCGCCGCACGATGGCCGGGCGCGGAGCGTCCGGCCATCGCCTTGCTCACCGGTAAATTAGGAACGTAGAGAGTAATTTATCCGTGTGCAGCAACTTGTTAGCCATTACACTTTGGGCTTGCCTGTAACAGCATCAATGTAAATCAGCCCCTTGGTTTGTGCTGCCTTTATCTTCCTGTCGAGCATTTCTGTGAAACT
>PXAS01000397.1 GCA_003565815.1 PVC group bacterium | reverse complement strand
GGTCCGAGAAACCCGATGCGGGTCCCCGACTCGGGGATACCCTTAAGAACCCAGCCCTCAAATCCAACTCGTGACGACAAAATCACGTGGCCACGGGCCCCGAAAAAATGTGTATACTCGTCAGGGCATTACCCTACCCTCCAGAGACGCATGTTTCCCTCCGACCCCGTGCAGATGAAGATGCTCGGCACCATGGCCTGGATGGGAATTTTGTGGGGGACTTCGATTCGTTTCTTGTCCTGTTCATTCTCGGCATTGGCATACTCGGGCGATATGTCGCATCCCCCGAAAGCTCTGAAGCGAGGGTTCGATACTTGCCTGCCTCAGGCGGGTTCGACGTTTGGACATTCGTCACTCATCAAAATGGGTTCCCCCCGGCATTTGTCATTGCGGCTTCGGCAGGATTTCAGTAGACGTTCCGCATTCATGTCCATGTCCCACGATCCCCATCACATGCCAAGCGAAGCCGGCGCCCCCTCGGAATTCGCGGACCGCGAACAAGGTTCGCGACATGTCTCCGGCCCCCTGCGGCACCTCATCACCGGCATCGCCTTCGCCTGGTCCGCTTTCCAAATGCTCATTGCCCGGGCGCTGACCTTGAACGCGGAAACCGTCCGCGCCATCCACCTCGCGTTCGCCCTCGCCCTGGTTTTCCTCTCCTTCCCGGTGTTCCGGGGCAAACGCTTTTCACGGTGGTTCCCCCGGCTCGCCGAGACCCGACGCCTGCCCTGGTGGGATCTCCTCGCCGCCGCCATTGGCGTGGCCGCCGCGCTGTATTTCGTGATCGATTACGAAGGACTCGCCGGGCGCATCGGCAATCCCCTGCCCCGGGACATCGCCGCCGGCTCCATCCTGCTCGTCATCTTGCTCGACGCCGCCCGCCGCGCCCTCGGTCCGGTGCTCCCCACCGTGGCCGGGTCCTTCATCCTCTACAGCCTCTTCAGCGAGTCCATGCCCGGGGTCCTCGCCACCGCCGCCACCCCGCTTTCCCGGGTCATCGAAACCCTTTCCCTTGGGACCGAAGGCATCTACGGCATCCCCCTCGAAGTCTCCGCGAACACCGTCTTTCTTTTCGTCCTCTTCGGCGCCCTGCTCGAAAAAGCCGGGGGCGGACAATATTTCATCGACCTCGCCTTCAGCCTGCTCGGCGGATTCCGGGGTGGCCCCGCCAAAGCCAGCGTCCTGGCCAGCGGCTTCACCGGCATGATCAACGGCTCCAGCATCGCCAACACCGTCACCACCGGCACCTTCACCATTCCCCTCATGAAACGGGCCGGATATCCCGCCGTCAAAGCCGGTGCCATCGAAGTCGCGGCCAGCACCAACGGACAGCTCATGCCCCCCATCATGGGCGCCGCCGCCTTCATCATCGCCGAAACCTGCAACCTGCCCTACGTCGAAGTCGTCCGCGCCGCCTTCGTCCCCGCCTTCATCTCCTACATCGCCCTCATCTACATCACCCATCTCGAAGCCTGCAAGCTCGACATCCGCCCCATCCCCCGCTCCGAACTCCCCCCCTTCCGCAAAACGTTTGTCCAAGGCATTCATTTTCTGTTGCCCCTCGTCGTCCTCATTTACCTGCTCATCATCCAGCGCCGCTCCGCCAGTCTCTCCGCTTTCTCCGCCATTTTGACCCTCATGGCCGTGGTCCTCATCCGGGAAGCGCTTTCCGACGCTCGGAACATGTGGCGCAACACCCTTCCGATCCTCGGAAACGGCATGGTGGCGGGCGCCAAGAACATGATGGGCATCGGCGTGGCCGTGGCCAGCGCCGGCATCATCGTCGGGGTCCTCAGCCTCGGACTCAGCAGCCAGGTGACCGAAGTGATCCGCATCCTTTCCGGCGGCACCCTCGTGGGCATGTTGTTGATCACCGCCATGGTCAGCCTGATTCTCGGCATGGGGCTGCCCACCACCGCGAATTACATCGTCATGGCCAGCCTCACCGCCCGGGCCATCGAAACCCTCGCCGGCGATTTCGGATACAGCTTCCCGCTCATCGCCATCCACCTCTTTGTCTTTTATTTCGGCATATTGTCCGACGACACCCCGCCCGTGGGATTGTCCGCCTACGCGGCCGCCGCGATTTCCAAAGCCGACCCCATCCAGACCGGCATCCAGGGCTTTCTCTACGACATCCGCACCGCGATTCTGCCCTTCATGTTCCTGTTCAACAACCGCCTGCTGCTCATCGACGTCACCGGACCCCTGGACATGGCCTGGGTCTTCGGCACCGCGCTTGCGGGCATGTTCGCCTTTGCCGCCGCCACCCAGGGATGGCTGGTCCGCCACAATCATCTCTGGGAAACCCTCACCCTTTTGGCCGCAACCTGGATGCTCTTCCGCCCCGCGTCATTGGACGCGTGGGTCCCCCTTGGCCCCTACGGCGGCGCCGCCGTCGGTCTCCTGCTTTTCGCCCTCGTCTACGGTGGACAGAAAAAACCGCTTGTGCTAGCATGAAACCATGTCCGCCCCCCTTCCTCGCAAAAAACTGCCCATCGGCTTCGAGTTCAGCAAGGCGAAACGCGGGATCGTCGCCTGGGACATGGAAAACGCATGATCGTCCCCCTGTGTATGTCCAACAATGAATCCCTGGATCCTTCGGATCCGGTTCGGAAGGAGATGCGGCGATGTTGCTGATGCTGGTTACGTCCTCCGAACATCCGGAGCGCCTGTTTGAAATCGGCGTTCGCTTTGCCGCCGCAAACAAGTGGCCGTTGCAATTCTGGATTTGCGGAGACGGCAAATCGGAGCCCCCGGACTTCGTTCCACCGGCGGCGTTCAAACCAACTTCCGAATTGGGCAGGCAATTGGCGGCACCGCTTCTGGCGCTGGAAGAAGCGGGGGAAAGCGTGGAGGTGTCGGACGCGGCGTATCCACAAAGCCGTCCGGCCATGACCCGTCTGGTGGAGGGGTTGAAACCCCGGTTGGTGTTGTTGCATCACGAAGCAAAGAAAGACGCGACCCGGGAAGGAAGCGCTTTCTCCGATCATCTTTTCGACCACGCGAAGGTCTCGGTCATGCTGGTACAGACCCGGAGCACGGCCTCGGGGAGCTGCCGCCGGATTCTCATCCCCACCGCCGGCGGACCGCACGGGCTTGCGGGATTGCGCCTGCTGAAGGGATTCCCCCTGGAAGACACGGAAGTGATCTCCCCTTTTTACGTGGAAAATGACTTTGGCGATTTGTCCCGGGATGTCGGCATGGCCATCCTGAAGCAGCTCATGGGAAAGGCGGGACTCAAAGACGGCGCGCAGGTCGTGCCCAGGGTGCGGTTGGCCCGGAATTTCAACGAGGGGTTGACGGCGGAGATGAAGGAGCATCGATACGATCTGGTCCTGATCGGCGCCACGGGCTCCAGCCGCATCCGCCGCTATCTCTTCGGAAGCATTCCCGAGCGGGTGCTCAAGGAAGTCGGCGGTGCCTCCGTGGCGGTCATGCGGGCCGGGGATCCGATGCTGCATCGGCTGCGCAGCCGCGCGGAGAATCTCCTGATGCTCACGGTGCCGCAAATGAAGCGCTCCGACCGGCTGTCCCTCTTCGAGAAAATGGAAACCGGCTCCAAGTGGAACTTCGATTTCATGACCCTGATGGGCCTGTCCACCGCGATTGCCGCCCTGGGATTGATCCAGAACAGTGCCGCCGTGGTGATCGGCGCCATGCTGGTGGCCCCCTTGATGACCCCCCTGCTGGGGCTCGGCCTGTCCTTGGTGCAACGAAATCTTCCTCTCGCGCTCCGCGCCCTTCAGGCCGTGGTGCTGGGGTTTCTGTTCGCGCTCTTCATCGCCTGGATCATGGGACTTGCCGCGCCCCTGGCCGCGTTGACGCCCGAACTCATGGGGCGCGTGGAACCTTCCCTGTTGGATATGGGGGTTGCGTTTCTTTCGGGCATCGCGGCGGCATACTGCATCGCCCGTCCGCGCCTCTCGGCCGCCCTGCCGGGCGTCGCCATCGCCGCCGCCCTGGTGCCGCCGATTGCTACCACGGGCATTTCGTTGGGCATGGGCGCATATGCCCACGCCACCGGCGGGGCGCTGCTGTTTGGCACCAATGTGGTGGCCATCGTGCTGGGCGCGTCGTTGAGCTTTTACTTCGGCGGCATCCGCAGCAGTGCCCGCGGCAAGGCCGCACAACGCTGGGCGACCCGCGCGGTCTGGCTGCTGTTGTTGTCCACCCTGGCCTTGTCCGTGCCCCTCGGCTCCCGGCTTCTGGAACAGTTTCGCATGACCCGATGGCACCGCGTCACCCTTTCCTCACCGCAACAGGGGGAACTGAAGGATCTTCTGGAAGCGTGGACCCCGCCCGCCCGGCTGACAGAGCTTTCGATTCGGGCGGGCGGAAACGATCCTTACGCGAACGTGCGTTTGGAACGTCCGGTTCCCGTCAGCCCTGAAGAAACCGCGCAAGTGTCCGCGTGGTTCCAGGACATCCTCGAAAAACCGGTCCGGGTCCGGCTTCAGGTTGAT
>PXAS01000308.1 GCA_003565815.1 PVC group bacterium | reverse complement strand
TGATACAACCTGTCGCTGAAGTGACTCATGAGGTGAATGTAATCGTTTTTCGGGTCCGAACAAACAAAAAAGCCATCCGCAGGGATGGCTTTTTTATGATTTTCCGGCGCTTGTTTCAAGCGCTGGGAGAGGTTCAGTTGAAAAAGACCCTGTCGCCGGGTTGAATGGTCACGCCGGGGGGGACGGTGTTCAAGTCGATTTCGCCGATGGACACGGATTCCTCGATGCGGTTGATGACGATTTTGCCGAGGTATTCATCCCCGCGATGCACCAAAGCTTCCAGGAAGAGTTCCATTTGGTCCACTTCTCCGAGGTCGACGACCACGAATTTCCACTGATCGTTCACGGCCAGAATTTCGGCGGAACGACCGCGGAAAATACTGTCTTGCTCTTCTCTGCCGTCCAAAATCCCGCGAAGTCTGTCGTTTTCGGCTCTGGCACGGGCCAGTTCGGCTTCCCGGCTTTCCAGGGTGACTTCCAGAGAGGCGATTGAATCGTTTTTGCGGGTAATTTCTTCATTCAAGTTGCGCACTTGATTTTCAAGCGCCGATTTATCGCCTTCCAAGGTGCGGATATTGCGTTCGGCGGTTTGCAGATTGTTCTGGGTGGTTTGCAGTGTTTCCCGTGTGCTGGCCAGATCTGCTTCCGTGCGGGCGAGGTTACGTTCGGTGGTGGCCAGGGTTTCCTGGGTGTCGGCGAGTTCGCGTCGGGTGCTCACCAAGGTGGTCCAGTGCTGTTCGGCAACGACGATGCGCTGGTTGGCGACCTGTTCCAGACGTTCCAGGGTCTGCACCAATCCGGGAAGTTCGTCTTTGTGAACGGGTTGGGGAACGGTGAAGCGACCACTTTCCGGATCATCCGGGTTCCAGTCGTGTTCCACGCCCCATTGGAGGTTGCGGGACAATTGTTGCAGGCTGTTTTGCTGGATGACGGTGCGGGCTTTCACCACTTCGCGGTCCATGAAGATTTTCACACCCAATCCCACCACAGCGATGCTGAGAAGTAGATTGAGGATCAAAAAGGTTTTCAGTGCTTTGCCCATGATGTCTGGTCTCCGGATTGGGTTGAGTGGTGTTTACGATACAATGATTGCATTTGCGGTGTCAATACTCTAAATCTATGAACTTACTTTTCAACCCTACTCCGCTTTTCAGTGGAATTTCAACCTTAAAATCAGAATTTTTCCGAATCCTTTGCGGGATCGAGGGAGGAAGCGATGGAAAAACGAGTGACACCCTTTCAAAACAAAGTGTACGGGGCTTGCCGGGAGATTCCCGCGGGCCGGGTGAGCACCTATGCCGAATTGGCCCGGCGGGTGGGGTGCGCTTCGCCCCGGGCCGTGGGGCAGGCATTGAAATGCAATCCTTTCGCCCCGGAAGTGCCCTGCCATCGGGTGGTGGCTTCCTCCCGAGAGCTGGGGGGCTTTTCCGGCAAATCATCCGGGGCCGAAGTGGCACGAAAAAAAGCCCTTTTGTTGGAAGAGGGCGTGGGCTTCGAGGACACGGGAAAAATCAAACCTGATTTTGTGTGGAAATTTTCTCTTGCCAAGTGTGATTCCTCCGCTTAGAGACTTGCGAAGTAAAGTTTAGGGCGATTAGCTCAGTTGGTTAGAGCGCATGCTTGACATGCATGAGGTCACAGGTTCGAATCCTGTATCGCCCACCATTCCGACATGGAAGACAATCAGATCCATACATTCAGATGTTGCACTTGAAGACACATATTTCGTTAGGGACGAGGACGCGAGAAGCGTCCCGTCCGGGTATTTCCTGATTCCGCCGTCCATGCCGTTCCCCTCCGCACCAAATTTTTTCCCTCTCCCCCCGTCCACGGGCACGTGTTTCCGTGCCCTTGTTTTGCGGGGGGATGTTTTTTCACGCCCGAAGATTCTATCCAACCTCAACACAGGAGTTCCCCATCGCCAATAGACCTTTTCGACGCAATCAGCGGTTCAGTCGTGAACCGGAGATTCGACACAACAAATACATCCGCGCCCGGGAAGTGCGCCTGATTGGCCACGACGGTCAGCAGATTGGCGTGCTCGACACGCGCGACGCCATGCGGAAGGCCCAGGAATTCGGGCTGGATCTCGTCGAAATCTCTCCGAATGCCACCCCGCCGGTTTGCCGCATCATGGATTACGGCAAGCACAAGTACGAGTTGGACAAGAAGAAAAAAGATGCCAAGAAAAAGCAGTCGGTGGTCAAACTCAAGGAAGTGAAGTTCCACGCCAACGTGGAGCAACACGACTACGACACCAAAATGCGCCACATGCGGGAGTTTTTGGATGACGGCAACCGGGTGAAATGCACCTTGTGGTTCCGGGGACGGGAAAACACCCACACGGAAATCGGCGTGGAACTCTTCGAGCGCGTGCTTCAGGACGTGTCCGACATCGCGCATGCCGAGCAACCGCCCAAACTGGCCGGAAAAAACCTGAGCATGTTGGTTTGCCCCGGCAAAAAGAAAAACTAAGTCTTTGGGCTTCCGGTTGTTTTTCTCCTCCGCGGGTTCGCGGATGTTTCTCCCTATTTCCCCTTCCGATCAGGTTTCCGTATGCATGATTCTCCCGTTGTAAAAGACGAACTCTACCGTATTCGCCACAGTCTGGCCCACGTGATGGCCCAGGCGGTGCTGGAAATTCGCCCCGACGCCAAGCTCGGCTTCGGTCCCCCCATCGACACCGGTTTTTACTACGATTTCATTTTCACCCAACCGGTGACCGACGCGGATTTCAAGGACATTGAAAAGCGCATGCGGAAGATCATCAACCAGGATCAGGCCTTCACCGAAGAGAATTTGCCATACGAAGCGGCCATGGCCCGATTGGATGAAATGGGAGAGCCCTACAAAAAAGAGTATGCCCGGGAACTCTTTGACAAAAAGGGGATCGAAACCCTGCGCTTTTATCGCAACGGTCCGTTTCTCGACATGTGCGAAGGACCGCACGTGCCCTCGACAAAGGCCATCCCCGCCGATGGCTTCAAGTTGCGTTCCATTGCCGGCGCCTACTGGCGTGGGGACAGCCGCAAGGCCATGATGACCCGGATTTACGCTTGGGCCTATCCTTCCAAGGACGAACTGAAAGCAGCCATTCAAGCCCATGAAGAGGCCCTGAAGCGTGACCACAAAAAACTGGGCAAGGCCTTGGGCATATTCCGGATTGACGATCAGGTGGGCAAGGGGTTGCCATTGTGGCTGCCCAACGGCACCGTGATCCGTGACCAGTTGCAACGCTACGTCGAGGAGCTGGAATTTCACGCCGGATACCGTCGGGTGGCCACCCCGCATTTGGCCAAAACCAGTTTGTATCAGACCACCGGGCATTTGCCGTATTACAAGGACGGCATGTTCCCGTTCATGGAAATCAAGGAAACCAGCCGCGAAGGGGGCGAGGTGGCGGAATCCTATGTGCTCAAACCCATGAACTGTCCGCACCATCACTTGATTTACGCCTCCGAAAAGCACAGCTATCGGGATCTGCCCCTGCGCCTGGCCGAATACGGCCAATGCCACCGTTACGAGGATTCGGGCTCGCTTTCCGGATTGTTGCGCGTGCGGGCCATGTGCATGAATGACGCCCATATCTACTGCACCGAAGATCAAATCGAATCCGAATTCCTCGCGGTCATGGAAATGCACAAGACCCTCTATGACAAGCTGGGCATCAAGGATTATTACATGCGCCTGTCCACCTTTGATCCCGACGATCCCAAGGGCAAGCAAAAATACGTGGACAATCCCGAGGCCTGGGTGCGTTCGCAGGATCTGGTCCGCTCCGCCATGAAACAGTCTGGGCTGCCCTTCAGGGAGGTCATGGGCGAAGCCGCCTTTTACGGGCCCAAAATCGATTTCCAGTTCAAGAGCGTGACCGGACGCGAGGAAACCGCATCCACCAACCAGTTGGATTTCGCGGTCCCCCCCCGCATGAACCTGGTGTACACCGACAAGGACAATACCGAGAAACACCCCTACGTGATTCATCGCGCCCCTGCCGGAACCCACGAACGCTTCATCGCCTTTCTCCTGGAACATTTCGGCGGCGCGTTCCCCACTTGGCTGGCGCCGCTTCAGGTACAGGTCATTACCGTGAGCGACGATTTCCGCGAATACGCCGAGGGCATCGTTTCCGAATTGCGGAAGCACATGGTCCGAGCCGAACTGGACCCCGCGCATGACACCATGGGCAAAAAGATCCGCAATGCCGCCAAGGCCAAAATACCCAACGTCCTCATCATTGGCGAAAAAGAACGCGCCGACGGCACCGTCACCTGGAGACGCTTCGGGGTGGAGGAGCAGGAAACCCTGCCCGCCGACGCCTTTCAGGCGGAAATTTTGCGTCGCATTCGCGAACGTGAACTCGATGCCGCCAAGATTTACTGAGGGGCTGGGACCCGGCAACACCTCTTTTTACTTCTTCATCTGGCACAATCCGTGGTTGACGAATTTCCGTTTATCAGTTACCTT
>PXAS01000285.1 GCA_003565815.1 PVC group bacterium | reverse complement strand
TTGCAGCTACGGCTTAAAAACACCAATTCTGAGATGCGCCCTGTGGAGAAAGATGCGAAGTTTTTTTTAGACGCCAAATCGTTCTTGGGAAGAACTTCGTAAAGAAACCCGTGAGCCGTGAGCCGTGGAACTGATTGATACGCCCGTCACCCCATAAGGCTTTTGCCTCGACAGGAAAAAATGTACGGGTACAGAAACGCGCATGATGACTTACGAACAAGTGCTGACAATTCCAGACAAATTCATTCGACCCAATATCCAAGGACCGGATGCTTTTCTGACGAAAAAAGTGTCGGAGCAGGTGACCCTCACACATTGATGATTCTCTCCATACTTGATCGCCAGAGATGCTGAGAGCGTGTCGATTGATTCCGACGGTACTGCTTGGAAAATTTGATTTTCGGTTTAAGGGCACTTGACCATGCCCTCTTCCCGAACCCCACTTGCACCGCTGACCCTCCGCTATCCCGAAGACCTTCCCGTGAGTCGGGAGCGGGAGCGGATTGTCGAGGCCATGCGCCGGCACCCGGTGGTCATTGTTTGCGGCGACACCGGTTCCGGAAAAACCACCCAACTCCCGAAAATGGCCATCGAAGCGGGCGGGGGCGACCACGGGAAAATCGGGGTCACCCAGCCCCGGCGTTTGGCCGCCACCAGCATGGCCCGGCGCGTGGCGGAGGAATGCAAATGCGCCTACGGGGACGCGGTCGGCGTTCGCGTCCGTTTCGAGGACCGCACCGGACCCAATACGCGCATCCAATTCATGACCGACGGCATGCTGCTGGCCCAATTGCCTCACGACCCCGATTGGCGCGAATACAACACCCTTATCATCGACGAAGCCCATGAGCGCAGCCTCAATATCGATTTCATCCTCGGCTGCCTGCGAAATTTGCTGGAGCGTCGCAAGGACCTGAAAATCATTATTTCCTCGGCCACCCTTGACGCGGAACGCTTTTCCGAATTTTTCCATGACGCGCCCGTCCTCACCGTCGAAGGACGGCTCCACCCCATCGAGGACCACTTTGTTCCCGAAGCCGAGGAGGATGGCCGCGACACGTCCGACCAAGTTCTCGACGCCCTCCTGAAACTGGACCGCGAGCATGGTCCCCTGGACACGCTGGTCTTTCTGCCCGGCGAACGGGAAATTCGGGAAACCACCCACAAGGTCGAAGGCCATTATCGGGACCGGGCCGATATTCTTCCCCTCTTCGCCCGGCTCAGCCTCAAGGACCAGCAGCGCGTGTTCGCAAGTGGCGGACGCCGCAGGATCGTCCTGGCCACCAACGTCGCCGAAACCTCCATCACCCTCCCCGGCATCCGCGCGGTCATCGACACCGGACAAGTGCGCGTTCACCGCGTACACCCCCAGTCGCAAATCCAGCGGCTCATGACCGAACAAGTGTCCCAAGCCTCCTCCCGCCAGCGGCGGGGACGTTGCGGACGCACCGGACCCGGCGTCTGCATCCGTCTCTACGCCGAGCAAACCCTCAACGACGCCCCCGCCTATTCCGACCCTGAAATCCGGCGCAGTTCGCTGGCCGAAGTGATCTTGCGCATGGCCGTGTTGGGATTGCCCCCGCTCACGGAATTCCCGCTTATCGATCCGCCCAAAGGCGCGTTTATTGCCGAAGGATACCGCACCCTCTTCGAAATCGGAGCCATGACCCGAACCCGCGCCCTGACCAAACGCGGACGACGGCTGGCCGCCTTCTCCCTCGAACCGCGTCTCGCCCGCATGTTGGAGGAAGGCCACACCGAAAACATCCTGCCCGCCGTACTGGTGGTCGCCACGTTCCTTTCCATTCAGGACCCGCGGGAACGGCCCGCCGACAAAGCGGAAGCCGCCGACCGGGCCCACGCGGAGTGGAAAGACCCCGATTCCGACTTCATGGGCATTTTCAATCTCTGGAACGCGATCTGCCGGGCCTCATCCAGCCGCACCCAGCGTCGGAAATTCTGCCAAAACGCCTTTCTCAACCCCCGACGGGTCGAGGAATGGATCAACATGGTGGATGATTTGCGGGAAACCTGCGCCCGCCACAAGTGGAAAGTTCCGCCATCCATTGGCGAAATGGAACTCATCGATACCGATGGTCTGCACCGAAGTCTGCTCGCGGGGGTGCCCCGCATGGTCGGCCAACGCGAGGAAAACCAAGTCTTCCGCAATCCCGGCGGACAGTTGTTTCACGTTTTTCCCGGCAGCGCCCTCTCCAAAAAACCGCCCAAATGGGTCATGGCCTATACGCTTTTGGAAACTTCGCGCCTGTTCGCCCGCGAATGCGCCGCCCTCAAGCCCGAGTGGGTCCAACAAGTCGCCCCCCACCTTTGCCGCAACATATACGAACGCCCTTGCTGGAATGCCAAGCGGGGTTTCGTCGAAGCCGAGGAACGCGTGGTCCTGGGCCAGCTCACCCTCAGCGCCGGACGCCGCGTGCATTACGGACGCGTGGATCCGGAGGCGGCCCGCAAAATTTTCCTCGCCGACGGTCTCGTCCCCGCCAACTTCACCCTTCACCATCCCTCCGTGAAGCGCTATCGGCAATTGCTGGACGCCCTCAAAGATTGGGAACACAAATTGCGACGTCCCGATTACTTCACCGGGGCCCTGCCGATTCTGGAGCATTTTCGCACTCTCCTCCCCCCCGACGTGGTCAGCGTGGCCGACTTTCAGGAATGGATGAAAGGACGGGACTGGGTGCCCCGCATCGAGGATCTGTTTACGGACGAAACCATTGATCCCGGAGAATATCCCGACGAGATTGCCATCGAAAACGCCCCCATCCGCATCCGCTACGAATTTGCGCCCGACCAACCGGCGCGGGACGGAATCACCCTGATCATTCGCGAGCGCGACCTGTCCCGGCTTCCCGACGAACTCCTGGAATGGACCGTTCCCGCCTGGCAGGCCGAAAAAATCGAAGCCCTGATCCGCACCCTGGACAAACCCCTGCGAAACGCATGCAATCCCATCCGGGACACCGCCCGGGAGGCCTTGGCGTGGATGCGTCAACAACACTTCGAATGGACCCATTCCCTTCACCATGCGCTGGCCGCTTTTCTGGCCGCCAAACTCGAGTGCATCCTCGCCGCGCCCGACCTGAATCCCGACAAACTCCCCGCCCATCTCATCACCAAGATCGAGGTCATCAATGAACGGGGAGACACCCTGCATCACGGGCACCGTTTCCCCGGACAAGGGCAATTGCCCGCGCAAACCCGTCCGCTCCAAAACGGGGTTCCCAAAGAATGGCGGCAAAGCGGTCTGACGACCTGGCCCCAATGCGACCTCCCCGAAACCATTGAAATCAAAGGGCAAACCTACCATTCCGCCCTGGTCGACGAAGGGAAAACTTGCGGAGTGCGGCTGTACAAGCGGCCCGAAGCCGCCGAAAACGCCCATCGGGCCGGACTCATCCGACTTTTCCGTCTCCAACATCCCGAACCCGTCAAATACCTGGAGAAGCGTTTCCCCCTCCCCACCAGCGTGCAACTCGACCTCACCACCCAGCACGACGGTTCCGGGGATCCCATGGTCGACATCATGAACGGCGTGTTCATCGAAGCCATGTCCCTGCACAGGTTCCTGCCGCGAGACGCGGAATCCTTTCAAAGCGTGGCCGAAACCGCACGGGGAGACCTTTACGAAATCGCCACCCGCAGAGGGCAACAACTCAAGGAGATCTTCGACTTGCGTTCGAAGGTCCATGAAATTCTCGCCAGCCCCCTCCCCGACCCCGTGCGGAGCGATTTGGAACTCCAGCAATCCACCCTCTGGGCCGCGGGCTGGGTCAAAGACCCCGAAAACCTCGTCCGATATCCCCGCTACTTGCAAGCCATTCTAAATCGGGTCGAACGACTGCGGCGCGATCCCGCCAAAGATGCCCGGAAGCGGGAGGACATCGAACCCGCGCTCACCCTCATCGCCGAAGCCGCCGACCTGCTCACCGCCGATCAATTGCGGGAAGCATTCCGGAAAATCGAAGAATTGCGCATCGCCGTTTTCTGTCCCGAATTACGCCCCCACGAAAAAATCAGCCTCAAACGACTGGAGACCTGGTTGCGGGAATCAGGCTGAAGGTCCGCACTCCGCACTCCGCTACGACTGATTTTTGCGATTAGAAAAAAAGACCGGCGAAAGGTCTTCCGTAAAAACAGCCATAAATCCCCGCCGATCCCTTCGGGGACCCGCTGATGGACTGAGAGTTGTGGAAATAGGAATTTCAAAAGGTGAAGGGGGAACCCCGCGAATGGCCTTTCCGTCCCGCGAATCGAAGTAGAAGTGATCCCTGCGGATGCTTCGCCGGACTGCGGATCATCGTCGGAATCCCACTGGAAACGACAAATGATTCGCGGGACGGCATCGCCATTCGCAGGATTCCCTTCCCCAAAATCAATCCGCAGGACGGCGAAGCATCCGCAGGGTAAAAAATTCTTCGCGTCTTCCTCCACATTCGCGGGCCCCCGCTGGGATTAGC
>PXAS01000415.1 GCA_003565815.1 PVC group bacterium | reverse complement strand
GGCATGCTGAGCCTGAATCCCTGCCTTGGAGCCTGTCGTGAAGAATTTTTCCAGACCACGGTGACGGAAACTCTTAATCATATTTTTACAGTGTAACCTGATTCGTTACAGGTGTCAAGTTGATTAGCTCTATTCAGAAGTCGTCTTTCCAGTTCATGATCTGTGTCATAATCCTCAAATGATGGCTTCTGGTGCACTGGCTTTAGTATGTTCATTATATTCAGCAACGTGTTATTTTTCCTGATGTATGCCTCGATTCAGGAAAAACTGCAAGAAAAAAGCCACAGCCAATAAAAAGCCATGCAAATGTGTTTGATGATGTTCCATGTGAAAATAGCATCTTATGCAGCAGTCCCCAAATTCAAGTGATTTCCTGTGGTGCCATTCAAATCATTTACTTTCCGGCAGGGCGTAATTTGTGGAAGCGTACGTGGCGGCATCCCCCGGGAAAGACGCGCATGAAATTGAACGCGCCGGTTTCCGGCGACCGGGGCGGAAACCCGTAAGATTTGGGTCAAAGACGCAGGTTTCGCATGGCGGGTGAAAAGCGGAATGTCAGGGTTTGCCAGGCGGATTTGAGCGCCGCCTTGGCCAAACGTCCCCTGCGGATGGAGACTTCGCCTGTTTGACGGGGGCGATAGGCAATCGGAAGTTCTTTTACCCGCGTTTTTCCACCGCAGGCCACGCCGGAAATCAGGACATTGGGGGCGAAGGTGTTGTCGGGCATGGCCTCCAGGGTCTTTGCAAAGGCATCGGCGCGGAACAGTCGACAGGGGCAATTCACATCCGAAAGCCCGGGGCCATATAGCAGGCGGTTCATCCATCGGAGAACGGTGGAAATGACGCGTCGGGAAAGGGGCCCGCCGCGGTTTTGCCTGTGGCCCACCCAGAGATCGGCCTCCTCCCGCCGTTGCCAGAATTCGGGGAAGGCGTCGGCGGGAATTTCCCCGTCCGAATCGCTTTGAAACACCCACTCGGCCTCCGTGACCGCGCGCCGGTATGCGGACACCAGCGTGGGGCCGTGTCCCTGGTTGTGGGCGTGTACCACCTCCAGACACGGATGCTGGATGGCGTCCAAAATCGCCCCGGTGTTGTCCCGACTGCCGTCATTGTGGATACGGAGCCGCCAGTTCTCCGCCTCCACGCCTTCCAAAACCCGCAACCACTCCCGAGTGACCCGTTCGATCACTTCCTCTTCATTGTACACGGGCATGACCACGATGAAATCCAGTTTTTGTGGGGACATGTCCCATTCATGGGGCAAACCCGCGGGGATGACAAGTGAAAAGTGTAGCGGAGAGGGAGGGAATACGGCTGATTTTTCTAAGATCGAAGTCCGACCCTAACGATAATCAAAAATGCCCAACGGATGGCTACGCCGGACAACGGATGCTAAGAAATCCGAGATGAAAAAATACAAATGGAGGTGATCCTGCGGATGTTTCGCCGGACAGCGGATCATCGTTGGAATCCCACTGGAAACGACAAATGATTCGCGGGACGGCATCGCCATTCGCAGAATTCCCTTCCCCCAAAAAAATCCGCAGGACGGCGAAGCATCCGCAGGATATGAAAACTTTCTCAAGCGAAGGACGCCGGGCATCATTCTTACAAACAAAGCGTTTTCAAAACGCAGCCGTGTCGGAGTCTGGGGGCGCATCTCATCATGAGTGAAACTGTCGAATCGTCGTAGTCGAAGCTGTCCCCAGCTTCGATATCCAGATCTATGATAGGTTCTGCAACTGGGGACAGTTGCAGCTACGGCAAAAAAAACACCAATGATGAGATGCGCCCGGGGTCTGGCTTTTTTCAAAAAGACCATTGCCTATTGTTTCGGGTTGCGCTAGCATAATGGTTCTTATGAAAATTATCCTCAGATTCACTACTGTATTCCTCTTGTTTGCCGTGGCGCAGCTTGTCCTGACCGGTTGTGCCACGCCAGGTTCGCCCTCCGTGACGGACGCCCCCGAAATTCACGACCCAAATCTGCCCAACGAAGTGCTTGCCGCCGGCGAAACCGTGGGCATTGATTTGGACAACCATTTGTATTACGGCAATTTGGAGGTGTCCACCACCGAAAGCGGTGCCAAACGCATCGTGCTGAACACCGCCGAAGACGATGAGATTCATTCCTCCGGATTCTTTTGGCGCTTGCCCGAACCGTTGGAGGCCGGCGATCAATTCGTGCTCACCCTGACCGCCCGCACACTGGAAGGCGGAGCCATGTCGTTTCCGGTCATGGTGGAAATGGGGGACGCGCCCTGGATCAAGTCGGCCATCGACAACATGCACTTTGAGGAGAAGAGCCGCAGTCGGCGGCTGGTGGGGGTGATGGAGCCCGAAGCGGTGGGCGCTCCCACGCACGTGAATCTCCACCTGGGTCAATTGACCGGGGTGCTGGAAATCGAGGCATTGGAATTGGTCCGTTTGCCGCAAACAACTCCTTGATGGTTGGATCACATGGAGAATCGCCAAGGAAATTCGAAAACAGCATAGACCAATCCCATGCGAAGATTTATGGCTTACAGGGTCTCGGACTGATTAACCGGTCGTCCGCAAGCCGGCGGCAATGCCTTGGACGGAAAGGCGGAGGCTGCGTTGCAGATCCGCGTCGTCCTCACGCCCGTCCCGTTGGCGGCGCAGAAGTTCGATTTGAATGTGGTTGAGCAGATCAATGAACGGTTTGCGGATTTCCACGCTGCGCCGGAGCCATGCGGTGTCCGCCATGAGGGAGGGCCGCTCGGTCATGGCGAGAATCGCCTTTTGGGTCAGGGCCATTTCCCGGGTGACGGCGTTGCCGAAGTGTTCGCGGATGACGGGGTCTTTGACCAGTCCGGCGTATTCGCGGGCGATGACGGGATCGCATTTCGTGAGGGCCAGTTCGGCATTGTCGATCATGGAGCGGAAAAAGGGCCATTCGCGGTACATTTGGATGGCCAACAGGCGCTGGGCGCGATTCAGGCGGGTCCAGGCGGTGCCCAGTCCGTAAAAGGCATTGATGAGCTGGCGGCTTTGCGTCCAGGAAAAGGTGTAGGGAATCGCCCGGAGATCTTCGAGGGACGCGGCCCCGTGCCGTCGGCTGGGACGGGAGCCGATGGGCAGGCTTTCGATACAACCGATGGGGGTGGATTCCCGGAAATACTCGGCAAAACCGGGGTGGTGGAATAGTTCCAGATAGGCTTCCCGCCCGTAATTCGCGAATTCACTCATGCAGCTTCGCCACTGGGTTTTGGCGGGGGACGCGCCCGCGGCATGCAAGAGCAACCCGCCGAGAATTTGTTCCATGTGCCGGTGGGCGAGATAGGGGTCGGCAAAGCGGTCGGCGATGACTTCGCCTTGTTCGGTCATGCGGATATGCCCTTCGCCACGCGCGGGGGGGAGTGCCTGGATGGCCCGGGCGGCGGGGCCACCCCCGCGTCCGAGCGCACCGCCGCGTCCGTGGAATACGGTCAGGCGAACGCCTTCCTTGTCGGCGGCTTTTTGCATGGCCTCCTGTCCGGTGTGCAGGGCCCAGCAGGCCGCGAGATACCCGCCGTCCTTGGCGCTGTCGGAGTATCCCACCATGACGGTCTGCCGTCCGCCCTGTCGGTCGAGTTCCGCGCGGTACACCGGATGCCGGAAGAGTTCGGTGAGCATGGGGCCGGCCTGATGCAGGTCGTCGATGGTTTCGAACAAGGGGGAAATGGGCATCTCCACGTGGGCCTCGCCCCGCCAGGCGGCCACCAGCCGGTGCAGCCAGAGGACCCAGAGCACGTCTCCGACGCAATGGGTCATGCTGATGACATTGGCGCCGATGCCTTCCGGGGAGACGTCCCGGGCCCAGGTCTGCATGAGGCGGGGGACGTTCAAAAGATCGAGACTGCGTTCCGAGAGGGTCGCTTGCAGACGCGCCTCATCCGGTTCGGGGAAAGAAGCGTCCCACAGACCGTCGAAACGGTCGTTGTCCGCGCGAGAGGCCTCTTCGCCCAAAAGCGGCAGGAGTTCTCGGATGAGGGTGCGGTATCCCTTGGAGTTTTCCCGGAGGTCCAGCCGCATGAATTGCAGGCCGAAGACATGGGTTCGGCGCCGCCAGGCCTTGAGGCGGTTGAAGATCAGCCCTTTCAGCTCCTCAATGGCGAGGGCGGCTTCGAGGTCGGCGAGGTCTTGATCGAGTTCCGCGCCGCCGCGGTAACTGTGAACATCCCGGAGGCGGGCGCGAATGATCCGCAAGGCCCGGCGGAAATATTCATCGCTGTGGCTTCGATTCAAGACCTCTTGTCGGAATGCCTCCGGGGCGCGGTCGACGATTTGTTGGAGGCGCTGAATCGCTTCCTGTTTGCGGCAGAGCATGGGCAGGCGATCCAGCAGGTAGGCACACTCGGCGAGATGAAAATTCAGGGCGCGTTGACGCAGTCGCCGCAGGGTTTCGCGGGTGATGTCGACGGTGACATGCGGGTGTCCGTCCCGGTCTCCGCCGATCCAACACCCGAAACGCAGTGGCGAGAGGG
>PXAS01000431.1 GCA_003565815.1 PVC group bacterium | reverse complement strand
GCAGGGGGCGTGACAGAGGATGAGCTTTGGGGCCAAGGGGGAAAGCTGATCCTCTGGCGCGACACCTGCGCGGCGCTCGGGGCCGGGACAGCCGAGGAGCTTGCGACGAGTCCGCCAGGGGTTGGGACCGCCGGGAAGGCTCGGGGGTTCAGGGGGCGAGTCTTGCGGGCGGGCCGGGGTTCAGGTGAAGGATTCAGTGACATTAAAAGGCTTCAAAATGCTACAAAGTACTGACCCCTTTCCTCGTTTCTACCGGGGACTTTCGCCTTTTATTTTAACTGACCCCTTACCACTTACCTCCCTTTTCAATATCAACGGCGACGGCAACTACTCAATTATCTAAATTATCACCAACAATTAATGTGACAATATATTTATAGGTCATATTAAGATCTGAAGTTGTAGTTTGTCCTATCGAAACAACTATGTTATTTTTCTTTTCTGAAAAGAAAATATCCATTCCTGTAGTAACTTTGTCTTGAATTACAACACCTTCTTTTTTAAACCAGTCTTTACCCAGTCTACTTTCCAAATCAGCAAGAACTTCAACATAACTTCTATCTGTATAAAATGTGTAAATCCTTTGATTACGTTTTTTATCTTCACGCACAAATATTTTTTTATCTTCTAAAAATTCAGAAATAGATTTTTCCAGTGAGTAATCTGCTTGATTTTCGATTTCAGACGCACTACATCCACTGCATAATATAAAACTTACACCAAAAATATATTTTGTTAGATTTTTAATTAAAATCATTTTCACATTGCCTCCTGCAATTAGCTTCAACAGTATTTGCATTCATTATCCATGTTTCCCTGACACTTATAACCCTCACTAAACATTCATTCAAGTCTTCTAGAGTTTCCGAGCCATGGCAAAACTCTAAACCACGTTGGGTAATATGCGCCAATCCTTCGTCATATTTTGACCGAATGTTATCACATTTTTTCAAACAATCTCTCATATCACACGGCGTGCACCTCTCAATACAAGCTTCAGTATCATTTTTGACGCGATTATTACAGTTAATGAATCTGTAAAAATTAGCTAAATTACAAAGTATTAAACCAGGAATGCTCATATTAATAGATTGGGCTACAAGACAATCTGCTTGGCGCCATTGAGCTTCCGACAGACAAGTATCAAACTTTCTAACTCCGATGCGTGCGCAGCAATTATATTGCTCATTTCTGCTTTCATAGTTACAAGAATTAAAATCGTCACCTGCAGACTGGCCTAGTATATCAATTAAATTTAGTCCATCATTCCCCACAAACCCATAAAGATTATATCCCCCCTCCTCTTCAATCGGATCGCGATTTGGCCATACAATGATCCCGTCAAATGAAAAAACCTCTGCAAAGGATTGGTCTGGCTCGGTTCCGGACTCTGGATTCGGGTTATTCGTGTCGGGAGAGTCGTCGAAATCATTTATGGTGTTGTTGGTGTAACTGTGCTCGTAGCTGTAGACGGTTTGATGTTGTTGACGCAATGCGTGTAGAGGATCGTAGTGGTAGGTGACGGGATTGTGGGTGGCGAAAGATTGACCGAGTTTTTCCAGGACATCGGCCCAAAGCGCTTGAAATTGGGGGGAAACGTACATGCAGGTTTTGTTGTACCTTTGGAAGGTCATCGTCACTTGCAGCGCGTTGTAGACATATTTGCCGTACAGTTCCAAGATCATGAGGACAGGCATCGTAGTCGTAGCGCTCGTAGTCGTAGATCCAGGGACTTGCCGCACGGAAGGGGAGGTCACCGGGGATCCCTGCGCTTTGCGTTCGGCCTGAAATTTTCTTTCATGATTCACACTGACAGTGTGAATATCCGGGTTTAAAGAATCAAGGAAAATTTGGGTGGAAATTTTCTGCCTGTGTGTGTGGGGGGCTCATACAACCTTCAGCAGATGATTTCCCGTATCTCCAATGCACCGGTAGCCTTGCATCCCTTCAGGATGCGGTTATGGATTCGGGGTGCGGTTCCAGGGGGTTCCCCCCGGCTGACGAGTCGCATCCCGGTGGGATGCCGGTGACAAACATGGCTCTCATGTTTCCGTGCCTCCCGCTGCTTTGTCGCGGTTTTGCGTTTGTTTCGCGACTTCCTTCTTGGTCTCCTCCGAGAAACGGCGGTGTTCCGCCCGGGCTTGAATTTTGTCGGTTCGCGTCGTCAGACTGACGATCCGGTCCGATTTGCCGTAGACCACGAGACGGTCATTGTGTTTGATTTTGTAAGGGCCCCTGGGGATGCCGTTGTACTTTTCATCGGATTGGATCACGCCCAAAACCAAAATACCCTCTTCATTGAGGTTGAGTTCCATCAAACTTTGTCCGGTCATCCAATTGTTGTCTTCCACTTCAATTTCGGCGATTTCATAATCCTCCATGACCGTCAGCAGTCGCTCGAATTTTTTGGGGCGAATGTCGGTGTATTTCGCTAGGCAACGGTCAATGATGCGGTCCAGCACCCGATCCACCTTTTTGGACCGGGTCACCAAAAAAAGCAGGAACAGGCCCAGGATCAGCATGAGGAAAGCCTCGATGCGACCGAGGGTGGTCCCCGGGCCGGAAAAGCCCAGAATCAGGGAAGAGACGGCGGTGACCAAGCCCGCGTTTCCCAAGAGCAGGAGGGTGAGAATGATGCGCCGACGCACCGGGTGCTTCATCACCATCTCCGATTCACTGGTGGTGAATCCGGCGCCCGTGAACGCGCTCCGGGCCTGGAAACGGGCCCGTTCCCTCTCCATGCCGGTGTGAACCAGGGCGATGGCCGCGATTTTGGTGACCAACATGGACAGGGCAATGACAAAAATCAGGGTAAGGACGCCAATCATGACGGGATGTTACCTCATGGACGGGAGATGGAAAGTTCCTTTTCTGACTTTTCGAATGAAGAACTTTCGGATATGCAAGCCTCATGAAACTTTCTATTGTCATTCCGGTTTATAACGAGGTCAACACCCTGGAGGAACTTGTGGACGCGGTGCGCGCCGTGGACACGGGGCTGGAAAGGGAAATGATTCTGGTGGACGACGGTTCCACGGACGGGACGCGGGATCTATTGCCCAAACTCGCGGAGAAGTTTGATGATGTCATCGTGGAACTGCACGAAGAGAACCAGGGCAAAGGCGCGGCCCTGCACACCGGGTTTGCCAAAGCCACCGGGGAGTACATCCTGATCCAGGACGCCGACATGGAATATGATCCCAAGGATTATCCGGTCTTGTTGCAACCCATTCTCGAAGGGCGCGCCGATGTGGTCTACGGCTCCCGCTTCCTGGGGGGCGGCGCCCACCGGGTGGTGTATTACTGGCACTCCGTCGGCAACAAATTCCTGACCACCCTCTCCAACATGATGACCAACATCAACCTCACCGACATGGAGGTTTGTTACAAGGTCTTCAAGCGGGACTACCTTCAGAAACTCGATCTCAAGGAAAAGCGCTTCGGGTTTGAGGTGGAGGTGACCGCGAAAATCGCCCGTTCCGGCGCCATCATCTATGAAGTGCCCATCAACTATTACGGGCGCAGTTACGACGAAGGCAAAAAAATCACCTGGAAGGATGGCTTCCGCGCCATCTGGTGTATTTTCAAATACCGTTTTTCGAACTGATCCGCCATGAAAATCACCGGCGGCATTGCGGGGGGATTGCGGATTGACGCCCCGCCCGGGGAACGGACCCGTCCCACCACGGATCGGGTGCGGGAAAGTGTTTTTTCCATTTTGCGGGATTTATTGCCCGGCGCGACGGTGCTGGATTTGTACGCCGGGTCCGGTTCGCTGGGTCTGGAGGCCGCCAGCCGCGGATCCGCGGAAGTGTGTTGGGTGGAGAAGCATCCCGCCACCTGCGAAATGATCCGCAACAATGTCGCCCGTTTGGCACCCGCCGGGGTGACTGCCCGCACCCGGGTGGATTGTGCGGAGGTTTCCGCGTGGCTGCGTCGGGGGGGGCATGCGTCCGCCGATTTGGTTTTCGCGGATCCGCCGTACGCGGATTTTCGGGAACCCACGGCCTTCGCCTCATTTTTGCAGGCCGTCCACAAGGCCGGGATCCTTTCCGAGGATGGCCTGCTGGTGCTGGAAATGAGCACGCGCCTGCATCCGGAACTCCCGGAAGGGTGGGCGCGCCTACGGCGGGAGACCTACGGAACCACTTCCGTATGGATGCTGGAACGAACGTAGATCGGCAGTCCCTTGCCGATAACCTTTCCGAAAAAGGTCCACGGATTCGCACGGATTCTCAAGGATCTTTTTTGGGGAGGGGACGTCTCTTCCTCTCTTCCAGTCCATTGAAATTCAACCACTGAAAACACTGATTTACACTGATTTTTTTGGGGGGGAACCACGGATTCACACGGATGCTCACGGATCTTTTTTTTGGGGGGGAGGGGAAATCTCTTCCTCTCTTCCAGTCCATTGAAATTCAACCACTGAAAACACTGATTTTTTTGGGGGGAACCACGGATTCACACGGATTTTCACGGATCTTTTATTTGGGGGGG
>PXAS01000283.1 GCA_003565815.1 PVC group bacterium | reverse complement strand
TATTACAGAGTTAAATTGTGACTTTGATGATTTAACTGAGATTCAAGGGATAGTTTCCCGTCAAACGTGTCTAAAAATTCAATTAAACTGACTTAAACACCACAAAATATCCCACCTGAATAACCGGAAGCATATATTTTCCAAAGGTAACGCGAAATTGTTATAGCTTATAAACCATTTGACTTTTATACCAGCTTCAATATCGAACCTCGACACCAATACTTCGACAAAGATCAGCACCAACCGCCTGCGCAACACCGACGGCTCGGCCACAGAAGCCTACACCTACGACGCCGCCGGCAACGTAGTATCCAATGCCGACCGATCGATTTCGGCTATAACCTACGATGCGCGCAATCTTGCCCGGCGCATTCTCAGGATGGGCAGCCGGGTACACACCTACGGGTACGACCATCAGGGCGTACGCATAACCAAAGACTTTGAGGATACCAACCCGATAGCCTTTCCACCGCCACCGCCGGTGAGCACGCGTTATGTGTACGGGGCATGGGGAGAGCTCATCGCCCAATACACCGGCGAGACACCCCAATTCCGCACCATCACCACCGGTACGGGCGAAACCCTCGGCCGCATGAACACAGACGATAACACCCGCTACTACTACCTCAAAGACCACCTCGGTTCGGTACGCGTGACCCTGATAGATAACGGCAACATAGCCGGCGCCGACGACTTCTACCCCTTCGGCCTCCAAATGCCTTCCCGTATCTACAACCAGGGCAATGAATTTGATGACCGGAAGTTTACGGGGCATTTTCTGGAGCAGGAAGGCGGCTTAGGCATCTACCACGCCGGGGCGCGGCTGTATGATCCGGAAGTGCCGCGGTTTTATGGAGTGGATGCGCATGCATCAAGCTATCCTGGAATATCCCCTTATGTGTACGTGGCTAATAACCCATTAATATATATTGATCCGGATGGGCGAGATATTCGAATTACACGAAATGATGAAGATAAAACAATTACAGTGGAGGGTAACTTTTATTACAATCCATCACAGCTTGATCCCTCGGGTGATTATGGCAGTGTAGAAGCGTTTGAAAGCAACCTTAAATCCTGGTCTGCGGATATAGCAAGTGCAGTTTCAGAAATGGGCTTGGAAGGTTATTCCGTGTCAGTCAACTTTGATATGAGAAAGGTAGACATCGGTAATTTAACCGGAGATGATGCTATCGCAGCTATTCAAGCAGCTGCAGCTGCAGATATTATCGGTAATTCTATTGTTCATGATCCAAAGCATCACCGGGCAACTGTTAGAGGTACTAAACATATGATAGCAAATATGAGTCTAGCCCATCCCGAAAACGATGGTATTTTATTTGCAGGTCGTGGAGATTTCACTCAGGGAAATACACTAAAGCATGAAATTGGACATTTTTTTGGATTAAGAGATCGTGCTGGCGGGGCTAGACATGCTCCATATATTGAAAGAGATTTAATGTCATACGATCCGATACGTAACAATGCTGTTCAACCATTCATACGGGTTATGAATTTCACGGGCTTAAATAATCCGGGTACACGCTCTGTAATCATAAACAGAAATAATCGGGAGCCATTAAGATGAATAATTTATTGATTATTTTTCAACTAAGCCTTCTTTCACTTACGCCTCCAGACTCTATTGTATTTGACAACTATAGCGTAGGTGAAGGATATATTATTCAAGAAGTTAATTTGAATATGCACCCTCAACATCACGCGCAATTTGCAGGAACTAGTGCAGTACTTTCAGATTATGGGGAATATTATTTTCTAAAAGAAGAAGAGTTATTAAATGCTTTAGAAAAAAATGAGCTGAATTTAAGTAATGCAACTATGGTGGTGGATCCTTCTCATAACAATAGAATATTCACTATGACTGAGAATGGTGATTATAAGAATATGAGAGTTAATTACACTGAAGGTTTAACAAAACTTTTACAATTGGATGATACGGGTATTTATCAAATCGGAGAGAGCTATTATGTAGTTCGGCCAATAAAATACGCATATATAGACGGCATTCAATTAAAATACAAACATGATCAAGACTGTGATCTCGTGAAAATTGAAGGGAAAAATGTGCGGCTTTTCATATTTACAATAAGTATACTTTCAACTTCTCCAACTGTCGAAAACTTTTTATGGAAAAAGAAATATGAAATGACAAAATTTTGGCATAAGAACGTAGAACCAAGATAGTAGATACAGCTTTCGCACTTCGTTTTAAAGGTAAGGCATTGGATGGTTGATTTGTGATAGATATGTTCGTTTTGGCGTTTTGGCGTTTTGGCGTTTTGGCGTTTTGGGTTGCTCGTCGCTATAAGCCACCGGATCCAAAATCGCTACGTCATTCCATCTCACAAATCGCTAAATCATATTCATATATGATTCCCACACTTAGTTTGCCGGCAACCCGCATCTGTGTGGCTAATACCTTCACGTAAACCATCGATCTAACGATTTTTGAGATTTCCGATTTAGCGACGTAACGATCTGAACCATGAACTGCGAAAGTTGAGTAAGTTAAACACACTGGAAGCGAAATCACTGTACGTATATACTTTTGTAATCTCATTTTTATTCATTAAATCAACGCAATACTCCTTTTGCCCAAGGCTTTAATCATATTGCTTTTGAATACAATCCCCCCCCTAAGGAGTCGCAGTAACTCACCTCCACTTGTAGGCACTATCAAACCAGTATTTTCCAAAAATAATTTGCCAATTTCAACACTTTTTGGGTAGCTTACAATAACATTAAAACTAAAAGCAAATGGCCAACACATTTAACGAAATAGAATCTTCCGCTCTGAAGCTATCCGTAAAGCAGCGTGCCCGCCTTGCATCTAAGTTGATTAGCAGCCTTGAAAAAAAATCCGACAAGCACGTTGAAAAGCTCTGGCTTGAAGAAATAGACCGAAGGAATCAGAACTTGGAAACAGGCAAAGCTGAGTTGGTTAACGAAATCGACGTAATGCGAAACGCCCGTTCCATTCTATCTTGATGGAAGTAATCTATCTCCGAGAAGCGGAAATCGAACTACAAGAATCGGTTGCATTCTACGAAGAAAAGGCCTTGGGCTTAGGAGCTGACTTTTTGGATGAAATATATACGACTGTTCAGCTCATCAAAAGAATGCCTGAAGCATCCCCTTTGATTAATTCTTATGCTCGAAGAGCGTTGCTTAATCGTTTTGAATATGGGATAGTATATCGAACTTACAATAATCAGATTATCGTATTGGCTGTCATGCACTTAAAGCGAAAACCAAACTACTGGATCAATCGAAAATAGATCGTGTGTATAACAAAGCATTTGGTGCGGACGGGTAAGCATTTGCATCTTATATTCTTACAAGGTCGCCCCGCCGCACAAATGCTAGACCGGTAGCAGGAAGAGTCCCAAGTAAGTACCATCATGGTGAAGAGTTCATAGACAATATGATAGGTAGAACATCTGCTGTTTTTCAAGAAATATTGGAGGAATAAGATGAGTGAAAGGTAAATTGGCGGAATCCTATTCATAGTTATGGGTTTTGTTTTGCTATGGTACTCTATAGATTTTTATTATTATGCTATATACAGGGTAAAAAAGAATATAGACTATCATACGATATTCATTCTTAGAAACAATCTTAACAAGCAACGCTATTGGTCTACAATAGGATTGGGTGTTGTGCTAATAATAGGAGGTATATTATCAATTATAATGGAGATAATTGATATGATACAGATCATATTAGTATGAATGAATTTTAGTTATGATTTCGTTTGTTAACAAGTACCTGCACGCAGCAGGCAACGTAATTGCCAACAGCGAGCGAAATATAAATCGTCTGGCCTGCGATCACCGCAACCTCGCCCAGCATATCAGTATCGATATTGGATTGCACCAGTACACCTACAACCAAGAAGGCCTGCGCATTGGAAAGCAGTACAGCCCGGTAAGTGCAGATAACTGGATAGTAAACACGCGCTATATTTACGGCGCCTATGGCGAGATGATTGCGGAGTATGAGGGACTCACTCTGTAGTACTGGAACATCAGCGGACCGCAGGGAGAAACGGTGGGACGGAAAGGCCTGACCCCACCGCTTACAAAAGTGCAGGTGTTGGAAATGAAGGCCGGCACGTACTCAGGTTTTATTCGGTATTACTATCTCAAAGACCACCTCGGCTCCGTGCGCGTAACCCTCAACCAGAACGGCACGGTAGCCGGCGCCGCCGACTTCTACCCCTTCGGTCTCCAGATGCCGGTAGTTTCCCATCGAGTGTGTCTGGGGCTTCTCAAATACGGTTCTGTGAGAGCCCTGGAGTGAATTCCCCTTTTCTGCCCGGCTCTAAGGCGAAAGAAAAGACCAGAATCCGCTGCCGTCAAGCATCAACGGATGATGGCGACTTTCCCAACTCCGCGTTCATCTCCGTTTGTATCGTTGGCTATGATTAAATAAATGCCGCTTGAAACCTGATTGCCGTTAAAATCCCTGACATCCCAT
>PXAS01000128.1 GCA_003565815.1 PVC group bacterium | reverse complement strand
TCCGCGTCCAATCGGCGTTGGTCCCTTCGGATCCAGCGGCGTTCCGGCAGGTCCTCGCGTTCCGCTTCCAGTTCCATGACGTCGAGCAGTGAATCCCGACCCTGTCGCCAAGCGCGTCGGGTGTGGGGATCCTGTTCCGCCCAAGCGGGAAAAAGACCTGAAAATCCGATGAAGAGTACCCAAAGGAGCACCCAAGAAGTCCGTTTGCATTTCATGCGGCCACTATAAAGCAAATCTCCTGACATGAAAAGTGTGCATCTCGGAATTGGTGACATCCAAACCGTAGCTGGAGTCCGTTCGAAAAGCCATTTACTGTGACTTGTGAAATAGGAAATGAAAAAATAGAAATGGAGGTGATCCTGCGGATGCTTCGCCGGACTGCGGATCATCGTCGGAATCCCACTGGAAACGATAAAAGGATTCGCGGGATGGCATCGCCATTCGCAAGATTCCCTTCCCCAAAAACAATCCGTAGGACGGCGAAGCATCCGCAGGGGAAAAAATCTTCGCATCTTTCTCCACATTCGCGCCCGCCCCCCCGCAGGGATCAGCGGGTTTATAACTCCGATTGCCATCTTCTCAAAAAATCAGCCGTAGGAGAGGGTGGGGATATGAATTTAATCCTTGATATTTGATGATTCAATCATAAAATATCGCGATGAATTACAAAAAAAGAGTGCTTTCAGAGAAGCTGAAGTTGTTGGTTTCGCATTTTCCGGTGGTGGTGGTTTCGGGCGCAAGGCAAGTGGGGAAAACCACGCTGATCCGGCAGCTTTTTCCAGACTGGGATCTGGTCACCTTTGATCCGGTCGTGGACATCGGCAACGCTCGTACGGATCCGGAGCTTTTTTTGCGGAACCATCCCTGTCCACTGGTTTTAGACGAAATTCAATACAGTCCTGAGCTTGTGCCCAGTATCAAGCGTATCGTGGATGCGGACAAGCAAGCGGGAATGTATCTCTTGACCGGCTCCCAGCAATGGTCGGTTTTGCGTTCGATATCCGAATCCCTCGCCGGCCGCGCTGTTTTCGTGGATTTGGAAGGGTTTTCCTTGGCTGAAATAGCCGGAGAGTTGCGGCAACCGGACTGGCTGCAGGCTTACCTGGACGATCCTGAGGCTTTTCTGAACAGCAAAGCGCGACGACTCACTTTGTCCCGCACCCTCTACGAAACATTGTGGAGAGGCGCACTGCCGGAGGCGGAAAGTTTACCGGAAACATTGCTTCCTGATTTTCATTCCGCTTATCTGCGCACGTACATTGAGCGGGATGTGCGACTGATTCTGGAGGCGGGCGACTGGAGTCAATTCGGCTCATTTGTCCAGTTACTCGCGGCCCTGACCGCGCAGGAAATCAACCACAGTCAGTTGGGGCGTGAAGTGGGGGTCACCCCCCAAACCGCCAAACGTTGGCTGTCGGTTTTGCAAGCGACCTTTCAATGGCACGAGGTGCCGGCTTGGTCCGGAAACCTCATCAAACGCATCAGTTCGAAACCCAAGGGGCACTTTTCGGACCCCGGACTGGTCTGCGCACTGCAGCGCATTTCCAGTCCACAAACCCTTTCCGGACATCCGCTCACCGGCGCCCTGTTTGAATCCGCCGTTGTGGGGGAAATCCGGAAACGGCTCGCGCCCCTCTCCCCTCGTCCCAACCTCCACCACTGGCGATTGCACAGCGGGAGCGAAGTCGACCTGCTGCTGGAGCGGGATGGCTGCCTGTACCCCTTGGAAATCAAACTTACCAGCCGCCCCAAGCCAAAGGATGCCCGGGGCATCAGTGTTTTTTGCGAGCTGTATCCCAAACGCCGGATCGCGCCCGGGCTGGTGATTGCCCCGGTCGAGGCCGTGGAGCAACTCACCCCCCACGCCCATGCCATTCCGTGGGACCTGCAATGAATCCCGCTGTTTGGCAAGTCATGCGTCTGTTGAGTCGTCTTGCAAACGTTTGATATAAGTATAACCCAAACAAGAATTTATATATTTACATGCCCCGCGCTTCAGCGTAGATTCCGGGAATGGAATCCAGACATGTCCAATATAATTCCCTGGCCCGGCACCTGGAAATGGTGTTGATGATTCTTTGTGGAATCACGCTTGTGCTCGGCTTTGTTCTGGAAAGGGTGGGGTTGGAAGGAGAACGGCTTTTGCAGGTCATCTGGATCCTGGTTTATGTCACGGGCGGGTATTTCGGGGTGTTGTCCGGGGCAAAATCCCTGCGCGCCGGCGTGGTGGACGTGGATTTGCTCATGGTGTTGGCGGCGTTGGGCGCGGCGTTTGTGGGGGCGCCGTTCGAAGGGGGCATGCTGTTGTTTTTGTTCGCGCTGTCGAATGTGCTGCAAAGTCATGCGATGGAGCGCTCCCGCAAAGCCATCGGGGTCCTGATGCGTCTGCGGCCGGACAAGGTGTTGGTGCGCGAAGGAAATGATTGGGTGGAGTGTGCGGTCGATGATGTGAAGGCCGGCGCGGTGATCCGCGTGAAACCGGGAGAGACGATTGCGCTGGACGGTCGGGTGCGCTCGGGAGAGAGCGGCGTGGATGAATCCACCTTGACCGGAGAGTCCATTCCCGTCGCCAAGGGGAAAGGGGATGCGGTGTTTTCCGGCACCATGAACCAAAGCGGCAGTCTCGAAATTGAAGTCACCAAACCCGCCTCCGAATCCACCCTGGCCCGCATTGTCAAAATGGTGGAGGAGGCCCGGGCCCAAAAGGCGGATACCCAGCGTTTTCTGGAAAAAGCGGAGCAGCATTACGCGTTGGGGGTGATTCTGTTTACGCTGGGACTCATTCTACTGCCCTGGCGGGTTTTCGGTCATCCCTTTGACGAAACCTTTTACCGGGCCATGACCGTGATGGTGGTGGCCTCGCCCTGTGCCTTGATCATCAGCCCCCCCGCCGCCTTCCTTTCCGCCATCGGCGGCGCCGCCCGCCGGGGGGTTCTCTTCAAAGGCGGCGTGCATTTGGAACGTCTGGCCGGGGTGCGCATCGTGGCGTTTGACAAAACCGGCACCCTCACGGAGGGCAGGCCGGTTGTGACGGATGTGATTCCCCTGAACGGGATGGATGCCGATACCCTATTGCAATGGACGGCGGCCCTGGAAGCGCATTCCGAGCATCCCCTCGGGGAAGCCGTTGTCCAAGCATCGGCAAAACGGGGCCTGTCCCCCTGGGATGCGGAGAATTTTCAGGCCCTGTCCGGAAAAGGGGCGACGGCCACGGTCGCGGGCCGTCATTTGGTGGCGGGCAGTTACGCCCTTTTCCAAGAATGGAACGCGCCCCTGGAGGGAGTAGGGGCGCGAGAAGCCGAGCGACTCCAAAATGCGGGGCGCAGTTTGGTGCTGTTGGGCATTTGTTCCGGGGCGGGTGAAATTACGGAAACCCTTGGCATCCTGGGTGTGGCCGATACGGTTCGACCCGATGCCAAGGAAATGGTGCGGGCCCTGAAAAAACTGGGCATTGAACGGGTGGCCATGCTCACCGGAGATCATCCGGCGGTGGCCCGGCAAATCGCGGGGGAAGCCGGAATCGACGAGGTGTACGCGAGCCTGTTGCCGGAAGACAAGGTGAACAAAGTCCGGGAACTCGCCGAAGAGGGGCATGTGGCCATGGTGGGTGACGGGGTCAACGATGCCCCGGCGCTGGCCGCCGCCCATGTCGGCATTGCCATGGGCGCCGCCGGAACCGACGTGGCCATGGAAACCGCCGACGTGGTGCTCATGAGCGAAAACCTCCACCACCTCGCCTTCGCCTTTGCGCTGGGACGACACACCCGCCGCATTGTCACCCAGAATCTGGTATTCGCCATGGGCGTGATTCTGGTCTTGGTTACCCTGTCCCTGACCATTGGCATTCCCCTGCCGCTGGGCGTGGTCGGACACGAAGGCTCCACCGTCCTGGTATGCCTCAACGGTTTGAGGCTCTTGCGCTTTCGGGGAAAACACACGCCCTAACGCGTAATCTGCCCATGAACTTGTTGAAGTTTTGCTATTGCCCCCGGCTGGTTCTTGCGGTATATCAATAGTTCCGCTTGTGCAGTATAGGTCAAGCGTTCGATGAATTCGTCTAAAATTTCACGAAAACATGTCCATTCCTTTGATCGCCTGTGACATTCAAATACCCGAACCGACGCTCCGCGAGGAGACGGCGGTTCGACTGCGCGCGGAAAGCGTTGAGCCGATGCTGGTGTTGAATACCTGCCAACGTCTGGAAACCTACGGGCGAAAGATGCCGGGCTTTTCGAGCAATCGCGAGGCTTGCCGTTCGACCGGAGAACAGGAAGTGATCAGGCGTTTGGCGCGAATCGCGGCGGGTTTGGAGAGCCGCATCATTGGAGAATTGGAAATTTTGGGGCAGGTGCGCGAGGCCTACAAACATTTCAATGCCCGCTTCGGCAAGGATGATCCCAAGTTGGACCGTCTCTTTCAAACCGCGCTTGCCCTGGCGCGCAAGGCCAGACGGGAAAGTGGGATTGATCAAAATTTGACCGGTTTGGCGGCCTTGACCGCCCGGCG
>PXAS01000208.1 GCA_003565815.1 PVC group bacterium | reverse complement strand
GAAGGGATTCGTTTCCGCCGGAGCGTTTCTGGACGGGGAGAATGTGTACTGTTCCGGGATGCCGGAGGAGGGAATCCTCGTTCTCGGGAATGAGGGCAGAGGCATCCGGGCGGAAACGGAGAAAGAAATCCAACTCCGGCTGACCATCCCAGGCCGCGGACGGGCGGAGTCACTCAATGCGGCCATGGCAGGGGCGGTGTTCTGCTCGGAATGGATGCGGCCCGGATCTGTATGACTGGTTTCAGTTTTTTTTCCTGTATTTTTCCAGCGGGTCCTCGCCAAGCCTTCGAAGCGTTGAGGCGATATATCCAAGGGTTGCCCGCCGCGAATTTAAATGCATCTCTTCGGCAAGGATGCCTTTTGCCAGGTCGGAAGACCCGATTTCGATCAGAAAAAAGGCACCGAAAAAGCGGTAAAGTGTGTTGAATCCTGAGGCTGGGCTTAAAACCTCAGCACGCAGCGTTTCGCGATTCCGCGAGGAATTGTTCTCCGCGCCATTCTTCACTCAGGGCCCGCATCATCAGACCAGCCAATGGCTGGTTAGACCGATAGACGTGGGCATTGGGTCCGTCTTCGATGATGGCGGTTTTCAACTCTTCCAACTGTTGGATGGCGGTGTCCAGCCGGTTTAAATGCAGATTTGTCAGCGCGGCGTGCATCAGGTTGTAATTTGTTTTTCGCTCCTCATACACGGCGGCAAAGCTTTCGGCCGCAGCCTCAAATTCACCAAGATTAAAGCGCATTCGGGCATAACGCTCCATCTGAATAGGTTTCTCGGCGAGTTCGGATCGAAGCGCGTCCCGGTCGCCAACTTCAAATAACATATGGTCGTGAATCCTCCGGAAAAGTGTAGCCCCGTATCGATTATCCCTCGCGCTGAGATACTTCAAACCCTCATCCCTGTTTCCAAGAATCATATGGGTAAGCGCTGCGACCTGCAAACCCCAGGCGGAATAAGAGCGTGCCGCCCGCTCTGCGAAGAGCGGAAAAAAATAACAGGTATTTTAAAGAATTTTTGGCTTGGATTCAAAATAACAGGTATTTTAAAGCAGCCTCTCCATCGATATTCATGGCAACCGCAGCAAGCAATACCGCACCCCGGCCGTGGAGGGAGACTGGCAGCAAATCAGCGTGAGTCCTACCGGGGCTTACTCTGTCACCACCTACTTGGACGGACGCATGCACAGTGCCACGCAATATGATGCCGACGATACCGTCCTCAGTTCCACCACGATGGGATATGATGACTTCAACCGCCAGGCCAGTGTGACCGATGCCCGCACCGGCACCACCCACTACGAATATTACGACAACGGCCAGGTCCGGGAAATTACCGCGCCCGACCCCGACGGAGCCGGACCGCTGGCCGAACTCGTCACCTCCATCGCCTATGACAACATGGGCCGTCAGATCCTTCACACCCAGCCCGATGCCTCCACCGTACACACCGCCTATGACCTGCGCGGACAGGTCATCAAAACCTGGGGCTCGCAAACCAATCCCGTCGAATACACCTACGATGATCAGGGGCGCATGTTGACCCTCACCACCTGGAAAGATTTCGATGTCAACAACGGCACCGGCCTCGCGGGCGATGCCGACACCACCTGGATCTATGATCCTCAGCGCGGCTGGCTCAACCGCAAGGAATATCAGGACGGCAACGGTACTGATTACATCTACACCCCCGGCGGACGCCTCGCCTCCCGGACCTGGGAACGCGGCATCGAAACCCGCTATGCCTATACCCCTGCGGGCGACCTGCTGGCCGTGGCCTACGACGATGCCGGAATCACCCCCGACATCCTCTATGCCTACAACCGCCTGGGCCAAAGAGCAAAAGTCACCGACGGCCACTTCGCCGCCGCCGCGTTCACACCCGGAGAGTTCCTGACCTCCGCCCCCGCGCTGACCACCACCCGCTACACGCATGACTTCGACAATGACCCCGCCACGCTTCGCCTCAAAACCGAAACCGTAAGCGGTCTCCTCGCCTCCCCGGCAGTGCTCACCCGCAGCATTCAGAACGGAACCGAGACTCACGGCCTCCCCGGACGCCCCTCCGGTTACACGCTCAATTCGGGCGCAACAACCGATGATGCCCATGCGCTCTACACTTACGATGCCGCCGGACGCCTGCACACCGTCGGCGATGGCACCGACACCTTCACCTATGACTATGTGACAAACAGCCACAATCTGCTTGCGTCTGTCACGGGTCCGGTTCATACTGTCAATTATGCGTATGAACCCGGACGAAACGCCATGACCTCTGTCACCAATACCCGCACCCACGGGACGCCCGGTCTGGTGTCGAAATTTGAATACACCTACAACGAACTCGGCCAGCGAGTGGACCGCAGTCAGTCCGGTGCCGCCGTGACCGACAGCACCGACAGCTTCCAGTATGACGCTCTGGGCCAGGTCATTGCCTCCAGCAACGACGTGGAAACCGTCTCCCCCGCCTGGAACCCCACCTACGCCTTCGACATGATCGGCAACCGGGACGGAAACAGTACCGACCTTAATGGAACCACCGACTACACCGCCGATCTCCTCAACCAGTATACGCAAATCGATACCGACACCCCGGAGTATGACGAGGACGGCAACCTGACCTCACAGGGGAACTGGACCTACACCTGGAACGGGGAAAACCGCCTGATCGAAGCCACCGACGGAACCAACACCCTCAGTTTCGAATATGATTTCCAGGGCCGTCTGATTAAAAGGACCCACAACAATCAGACCGAGATCTACCTGTACGACGACTGGAACCGCATCGCCCGCTACACCGGCGGCGTACTCCTCAACGACTACCTCTGGGGCCGCGACCTCAGCGGCTCAATGCAGGGTGCCGGTGGAGTAGGGGGGCTCCTGCGCGAAGGCAACCTCTATCCGCTCTATGACGCCAACGGAAACATCACCCAAAAACTCGATGCCAACGGCGACACCCAAATGAGCGTCACCTATGACCCCTTCGGAAACATTATTGACGGCACTCTGGTCGGCGAATACTCCTTCTCCACCAAGCCGCTCATCAACGACCTCAACTGGCACTACTACGGCTTCCGCTACTACGACCCCGAAACAGGTAGATGGCCAAATCGCGATCCGATTGAGGAGGAGGGAGGGTACAACCTGTATGGGTTTGCGGGGAATGATGGGGTGAACTCCTGGGATTATTTAGGGTTATCCTTTTGGGCAAACTTTCAAGATTCTGCCAGAGTTGTTGCAGGCACATTTTCAGTTGTTTTTGGTTCAAAGTTGATTGCCGCTTCACCAGTTACTTTTGGGACTAGTGCTATTCTCGGTGCCGGTTTGGTTGTTTTAGGTACCGATCAGATTTTATATGGTGCGGATAACCTTCAAAGACGTTTTCGTAGCCGTGAACCTGCTGACGGCTCCCCAATACAAGTCACATATAGATCTTTTTCGCGTACAGTGACTGGGCGAGATAATTCAGGTCTTGAAACTTTTTTTGATGCTAGTTATTTTATTGCCGAAATTTCTTCTGCCTGTGCGACAGGATATATCGCAGTATCATCTTCAATTAAAGCTGTTAAAAGCACACAAGCAATTCATTCTGCAGGAAGGTGGATTGTAAATAGTAGAGGATATATCGAATGGGGTATTAGAATTGAGGGTGGTGTAAATATGACGCAAGCATCTGGTGTCGTTGTTACTGAGGCAATAAATGTAATCGCTACAGGAATAACATTTTTTGAGCGAAATACTGAAGAAAGTGAAGTTTTTGATCCTGAAGTAATTAACGGTTTTTAATTTATTTATAAAATATGCACAGCTTTCTTTTATTCATATTGGTTATAGGTATCTCTTTTTGGTTGATTATTTCAGTCTCTCAAAAAAAAGAACGTCATTTTTTGATAAGATTTAATCCGTTTATTGAGAATTCTGAATTGAATGAAAAATTAAAAATCTATTTATTAATATTAGCTGCTTTGGCATCTGCGGTTAGAATTATAAGTTTAATGTTGGGGAATTAAAAATTATAATTTCAGAAAAAAACGAAAGCGGCAGAAAAAAGGGGGAGAACGGGTCAGTTAATATGAAAGGCGAAAGTCCCCAGTAGAAAAGGCTTTGCTGGTGTGATATACTACCAGTGAAGTCAAAACCAAGACGCTCCCCCTTCGGGGAAAAGGGTCTGCCCGGAAAAGGGTCTGCCCGGGAAAAGGGTCTGCCCGCGATTTTTAGTGTTTTCTTAAAATGTTTATCCTCAACAGCATAAATCCTCTTATCACAACAATACCCCCGGCCCGCCCGCAAGACTCTGCCCCGAATGCCCCGAGCCTTGCCGCCGGTCCCATACCCCAAGCGGACTCGTTGTTGCCGTCGCCGTTAATTGTTGCCGACCGGAGAAAAGGGGTCGGCCCACAGAATACAGACTTCAACCCAAATCATTGACTGAAAACGACTTCCCATGAACCATGCCTTCGGCAGGCAAGCCCCGGCCCGCCCGCAAGGCTCCGCCCCGATTTCCCCGAGCCTTGCCGCCGGTCCCATACCCCAGGCG
>PXAS01000045.1 GCA_003565815.1 PVC group bacterium | reverse complement strand
TTAGGAGACATACTGATAATTTTAGGGACCCTTGGGGGCAGGAGTACATCGTGTTATCACCAAATAAATGTGATGATTTATATATTTTAGAAGCGACTCCGACTATATCCAGTAGGCGGTTGTTTAAGATAGGTATCCCTTAGTTGACAGGGGAAAGCGGGGGGTGGGGTCAGACCGGCGGATGGGTCAGAAGTACCAGGAGATTGGCAAGAGAAAAAGTGGAAAAAGTTTCTAGGCATGGGGGGAGCTCCCCGCCCCGGTCGGGTTTTTCGAGCTGAATGTTGCTGTTGCCGTCGCCGTTAATACCGTACGCGATTCCCAAACTGACGTCGTAGAAAACGGTAGGATTGATTTGTTTCCTTCCCCCGGAAACAAACCCTTCGGGCAGCCTTTGGCTGTCCTACTCCGCTCGTCCCCTCGCTTCGTTTCCCGCGTTGCGGTCGTATCATGTTTCCTCCTGCGTGCTGCGCTTGCTTCGGCGGAACAGGCCCGCAGCCGTCGTAAATTTTTGCGATGAGTTCGACGGTTTTGGCGGAATCATTTTCCCAAATCGAGTTCCATCCTTGACGCAAACGGGGGTGAGAGTACTTTCATTTTATGAAAACCATGCCCAACTGCGCGTTTTTTGCGCTCGACCCGGGAAAGTTTCAGCCGGACTACGATCCCAACGGCAACACCACGAAGTTCCCCGCCGCCCTCAAGGACGACTTCGGCGTCGAAGTCCGCGCCGTCTTTGACGCCTGGAACCGACTCGTCCGCCTCGTCGACGACCAGGAAAACACCCTCGCCGAATACGCCTACGACGCCCTCCACCGGCGCATCGTCCGCAAGAAGTTCGACGGCGGCACGCTCGACGCCACCTGCCACGACTACTTCACCCCCGCCTGGCAACTCGCCGAAGTCCGGCAGGACGGTCTCGCCGGCGACGGGATACGGGAGCAATACCTTTGGGACGCCGCGCCGTCCGGCTACCTCGACTGCCTGGTCCTCCGCGACCGGGACACCAACGACGACGGAAACCTCGACGAACGTCTCTACGCCCAGCAGGACGCCATCTACAACGTGTCCTCCGTCCTCGACACCTCCGGCGATGTTCAGGAACGCTATATTTTCGACCCCTACGGCACGCGGTCCATCCTCGACCCCGGTTTCAACCCCCGCACCGCAAGCGATTTCGATTGGCGGGTGGGCAGTCAGGGGCTGGTGCATGATCCGGAAGCCGGAGGCGCGGGACTGATTTACACAAGGTTCCGCTACCGGCATCCGACACTGGGAAGGTGGGTGACACGGGATCCGCTGGGATATGTGGATAGGTTGAACCTTTATGGGTTTGTGGGGAATAATGGGGTGAATTATTTTGATTCACTGGGGTTACAAACTTCTGGACCTGCTAATTTCACAGGCGGGCATATTTCTGTTGAAGTTGAAACACAAATATATGATGGCAGAGTCTCTGGGGATTTCGCGGCTCCACCAGATGGTTATAATGCAGAAGGTAGGCCTGTGCGGAGAGTTCCTCTTTCTAATCGCTATAGGACTGCAGACGGCCAATTCTCTGAATCCCCAGTATTTATACCAACAAATAAACCTAACCGGCCAAGGAATGGAAGGGCGCAGGGAGTAGGACGAAGAACTCCTGATCAAAATGTTTCTTCATTAACAAGGACAGGAGCAGCCGTTTCCGCACTCCCCATGGTGGCTGAAGGCTTCAATTTCGGGGTTAATTCAGCGTTCGTTAGAAGTGCATTGAATAAATGTAGAGACAGATTTAGTAGTCATACTGATCCTTTAACCCCAAGGATAGAACCACCAGGTGATTGGCGTTATGGTACACAATACAGAGATTTGAGTGAAGAATTCTGGGGTAGGTTGTGAAAATCTATTTGATAGCTTTTATTTTATTTTGTTCATGCACTAGTAACCGTCCATTCGATTTTACATCGAAAATCGGAGGAACAGAAGATATTCTTTTAGGTGAATTTGGCCCACCTTATTTCACAACAGGTTTATTTGAAAATGGAATAGAAAGTGGAATAGTTTATGGTTATAAATACAACCCTATAATAAACACTTTTTATGACGCGTCAGTTGATATGCATAACTTCCAATATGCAAAAGATTTAAAGATAGTTCTATTTCATTTAGTTAAGGGGGTAGTCGTTGATTTTGTAATTATAGATGGCCCTATTCGTGAAGATATGTTTCAGTCTAGTGTTATTCGATATTTTAATAAATGATCTGAAAAATGAGGGGTTTAATTGTTAGAGCCATCCGGGTCAGGCCGTTCTTTGCAGCATTTTGAAGCCACTGAAGACTCCGGCGCAGGATGCGCCGCCCCATGGTTTTCAATACGCCGCCCCATGGCTTTTCATGGCCTTTCACAGCTTTTTGCCAACGCGTTTGTCTCGACACGCATCATGCGGAAGTTTTACGATTTTTCACAAGTGAGACTTGCGAAAAATCGTAAAAATACGAAATCCAAGGCGGACTCGTCGCGAGCTCCTCGACGGCCCCCCGGCGCTTCTCCCCGTAGCAGGGGGCCGTCCCTTCCGCCTTCGCCCCCACATGCGCGGGGTTGCTACTGCGGACACGCCCGCACTTGTCCTTTTTTCGAAAATTTTCTTCGTGCAACGATTTCAACCGGAGACCGCTCGCAAAAGGTTTCAGTATATTGGGGTTACAAGGATCGACAAAGCTTAAGACAAAGCTGGAGACAAAGTTCCGATGACTATTCAAACGGCCTCACGCTAATGGAATAAGCGCACGATCCATGAGCCTTGCAAAACGGTGTTTCGCACGATGCCGATCGGAAACATGCCGAGCAAAAAGAGCGCCAGGAAAGAAGTCATCAACGAGCGGACGGCCCCCGCGTACGAGGCCCAGACCTTTGGCCGCCGGTTGCCCCATTCGGTGAAGCGTTTTTTGAAGCGGCTGCGGCCTTTGTGCATCAACAGCATCACGGCCACGAAAATCAAGATGAAGCCCCAGAAACGGGCGGGGCCCTGTTGGAGCCCGGGCAATTTCACCAGCATGGCGGCCATGGCCTTGTAGAGGCCGAAACCGAAAATGGCGGGAAAAAGGCGGCGCAAAATCCGCCACGCTTCGAAACCGAAACCTTTTTTGCGTCCGGTTTTCGCCCCGATCATGGCGGCCAGGGCGACGAGAAGATCAATCCAAGGGAAATACATGAGGGAAAATCTACTTGCGGGAAAATGATCTGGATCAGGAAGCGGATTCCATCATGGGCGGTTGCGCGCAGGTGCTGCGCAATTCGATTCGTTTTCCGGTGGCTTCGGATTCGTGAAACGCGAGCATGGCTTCGAGAATATGATGGGCGATTTCGCCGGAGGCGCGGGGCGCACGGTTTTCCCGAATGGCCCGTATCATGTCCACCAGTCCAAGCCCGCGTCCGCCTTGATGCGAAAAAGCGGGCGTTTGCGGTTGAAGGGCACCGCCGGGATAGACCTGGTTGAGCATGGGGGCGCCGTCGAACGCATTCGGATCGGTGCAGCGCAGGGGGCCTTCGGTGCCGTAGATCTCCGGGTATTTGCATCCGTCGGCGCCGAATTTAAGATCGAAACTGAACAGCACCTGCACAATCACGCCGCACGCCATTTGCATGGAGCCGACGTAATGGGTGGGCGTCTCCACGGGAATCACCGTGCCCTTGAGGGGCTCGCTGCCGATGGTGCGGGAGTCAAATCCATTGACCGCGCGGCCTTCCACGGATTGAATCGGGCCCAGGAGCTGCACCAGGGCGCTGAGATAGTAGGGGCCCATGTCCAACATGGGACCGCCGCCCTGCTGATAATAAAACGCGGGGTTTGGATGCCAGTGTTCGTGTCCGGCGCCGCCCATGTGAATTTTGGCAAAGAGGGGTTTGCCAATGGCGCCGTCCTCCAAGAGCTTGCGGCAACTCTGGATGCCCGTCCCCAGCACCGTGTCGGGGGCGCAACCGACCTGCAAGTTTTTTTCCCGTGCCGTGGCCATCACTTCTTCGCCTTCCTCCAGGGTGAGGGCAAAGGGTTTTTCGCAGTAGGCGTGTTTCCCGGCCCGCAGCGCCTGCAGGTTCACGGGCGCATGCGCGGCGGGATGGGTGAGGTTGAGGATCACCTCCACTTCCGGATCGGCGATCAGTTCCTCAACCGTGCCGTGTACGTTGGGAATGCCGAATTCCGTGGCCAACGCTTTGGCCACTTCTTCACGCACATCACAACAGGCGACGATTTCAAAGACGCTTTGCTTTTCCTTTGCAAAGGGAAGATACGCTTTGCGGGCAATGTCTCCGCATCCGACGAGTCCGATTTTCATGGGCAATTACACACCCGCCAACAGCGCTTTGGTGTATTCGCGGCGCATGCGGCTGATGTTGGTGACCGAGATTTCCTTGGGACAGGCGGCTTCGCATTCCGCGTGGTTGGAACAGTCCCCGAATCCTTCGGCATCCATTTGTTTGACCATTTTCAGGACGCGACCATGCCGTTCGACTTTGCCCTGCGGCAGCCAGGTGTATTGGGAAACCTTGGCGCCGACGA
>PXAS01000301.1 GCA_003565815.1 PVC group bacterium | reverse complement strand
TGCCGCCGAAGGGCGGATTGGTCAGTACGATGTCGACCCGGTCTTTCTTTTCCCAGGAGATGTAGGGCCGGGCCAGGGTGTTGTCGTGCCGGAGGAAGGACGGGTCTTCGATACCGTGCAGCAGCATATTGGTGACGGCCAGCATGTGCGGAAGCTGCTTTTTCTCGACCGCGCGCAATCCGGCCTGCATCTTCGCTTCGTCTTCTGGGCGTTTGACGTGCTGATCTCGCATGTGGCGAATCGAGCAGGTTAGAAAGCCGCCGGTGCCGCAGGCCGGGTCGAACAGGGTTTCACCGGGTTTGGGGTCGATCATCTGGACCATGAAGGCGGTGACGGCGCGCGGGGTGTAGTACTCGCCGGAATTACCGGCCGACTGCAGGTCGTTGAGGATCTGCTCGTAGATGTCGCCGAAGTGCTGACGCTCGGTCAGGTTATTGAAATCGATACCGCTGATCTTGTTGACCACCTGGCGCATCAACTGGCCGGACTTCATGAAGTTGTAGGCATCCTCGAACACATTACGCACCGTCCTGGCACGCGGGGTTTTTGGCGACAGGCCTTTGAGTTCAGGGAACAGCTCGTCGTTGATGAAATTGAGCAGGGCATCGCCGGTGATGCCTTCCGGGTCGGCGGCCCAGCTGCGCCATTGCAGGTGCTCCGGGATGGGTGAGCGGTAGTCGTCTTTCAGCAGCTCCAGTTCCTGGTCCTGATCGTCGATGATCTTTAAGAAAAACATCCAGCAAAGCTGGCTAATGCGTTGGGCATCTCCATCGACACCAGTGTCCTGGCGCATGATGTTCTGGATGGTTTTTACGAGGTTGCGGACTGACATGCGTCTAACTTCCTAGTTGGTCAGTAATTTCTTTAATAACCGCTTTGATGGGATCGCGATCAGCCGGGTACAGTGCTTCCTTCGGAATACAGGGAAAAGCATCTGGGCTCCAGAAATTATCTACATTGAACGTAAATTTCGCGATAAGGCGCTGCCCAAAATCTACCTCATGATGTTCATAAAGAGCCTTTTGCTCGTAAGCGAATATCTCGGGATACTCGCCCAGCAAGTAGCCCTCCTGAATGTGCGGTCTAACAGCTTGAGGTGGACAAACACTCGCAAGCCTGATGACCTGGATTTCCGATTCAGCGCTTGTTGTGACCGCACCGGCAATCTGTGGCACACCAAGCGCGAACAAATACGCTTTCTCATCCGCACCATGTGTGGCGAATGATGCAGCGACACGAAGTGAGTGTGTTACATCAACTAGTGGGGTATCGCAAATCCGATAGTGCTGCAAAATTGACCATCTTAGGATTCTTCGTCTCTCGATTTCTTTAGCACGCGGCAGCGATTGCTTCTTGTAAGCATTCACGAGTAACTGCTCGGCACGCTGTAATCGCTCAAAACGCAGCGCTAACTCATCACTGGTTGGGTTTGATCCGTGTCCACGAAATATAGTCGGCTTGATTGATGTGTTTTTCTGCCTGTTTGTGTGATCCGAATTTTGACCGCGGAAAAGAATGACATGGTCACGATTTACGTACTGGAGGCTGGCTACCTTGTTGGCAAGCTCAAGATAGTCTTTTACTTCAAATGCTTTTCCTTTCCTAATTTCGGTGCATTTTCTTTCGGTCATTTCACCAGAATCAGGGCAGACTGACCATAATTTGGATTCGCCGATGGTCTGCATTAAGCGCTTTCCTTGTAGAGTTCCGTTTGAAGGTCGTGTACGGCTTTTTCGAATCCGTGCTTGCCGCCGAAGGCATTGACCAGTTCGATCGGGGTGCCGAGTTTGTCCAGCGGTGAAATCCTGAGCACGTTGGTATCGTCGATGTTGAGTACGCCTTCGTCGGCGTACTTTTCCAGCAGCGCATCGAGTACTGCGCGGGCCTGCTCGCCGTATTTTCCGAATACATCGCGCTTTTTGACGTTGTCGGCGCGCTCGCGTCGGGTCAACGGCTTGGCGTCAAAGGCGACGTGGCAGATCAGGTCGAAGGGGTCGAGATCCTTGCCCAGTTCGTCCAGGATCGGATCCAACGGCAGGCCGTTGGCCTCCAGTTCTTCGACGATGGCCTGCTTGCGCTCGGATTCATTCCAGCGGCGGAGAAAGTCATCCAGGCTGGTGAAGCGCTTTTTCAGGGCTCGGCGGGTGAAGTCGCGCAGGGATTCTGTGACCAGCTTGCCATTGGAGTCCAGGTACTCGACCCGTTCGGCAACGATTTTGGCGTCGACACCGTCAACGTAGATTTTCTGCCTGCGCTCTTTGGTTTCCGGTTCAGTTTGTTTCGGGTCGAACAGGACGGTTTCGTCTTCAGGGTTCTGGTATTCGCCGGACTCGTCTTCCAGCGGGGCGAGCTCTTCGGCTGATTCGGTTTCCGGCGGGTCGGTGGGGTCGTTCGGGCCTGGCTGGTAGATCTGGACCGGCTCGCCGTCGAAATCGGGGTCGGCGAAGTGGCTGGTCGCACCGCGAAAGTCGATCAGGGTGAAGTAGTACTTGCCGGTGTCTTCGTGGACGCGAGTGCCGCGGCCGACGATCTGCTTGAACTCGGTCATGGAGCCGACCTCGCGTTCGAGCACGATCAGGCGGCAGGTCTGGGCATCGACGCCGGTGGAAAGCAGGCGCGAGGTGGTGACCAGTACCGGATAAGTGGATTCGGGGTCAATGAAGTTGCCGAGCTGGGCCTGGCCTTCCGGGTCGTTGCCGGTGATGCGCATGACGTAGCGCGAGTTTTGCTGGACCAGCTCGGCGTTTTCGTTGATCAGGGCCTGGCGCATGCGGGCGGCGTGTTCCTGGTCGACGCAGAAGATGATGGTTTTCTGATACGGGTCGCCGTATTCATTCAGGAAGGCGGTAATGCGCCGGGCGACCAGGCGGGTGCGGTCGTCGATGACCAGGTGGCGGTCGAAGTCCTTGGCGTTGTAAATGCGGTCTTCGATCAGTTCGCCTTCGCGGTCACGCTGGCCCTTCTCCGGGCGGTATCCCTCGACGTCCCGGTCGATATGAATCTTGACCACCTTGTACGGGGCCAGGTAGCCGTCCTGAATGCCCTGCTTGAGCGAGTAGCTGTAGACCGGCTCGCCGAAGTAGTTGATGTTGGAAACGTACTCGGTTTCCTTCGGCGTGGCGGTCAGGCCGATCTGGGTGGCTGAGCTGAAGTAGGTGAGAATGTCGTGCCAGGCGGAGTCCTCGGCCGCGCTTCCGCGATGGCATTCGTCGATGACAATCAGGTCGAAGAAGTCCGGCGAAAGCTCCTTAAACAATTTCTGGTGCTCTTCCGGGCCGGTGATGGCCTGGTACAGGCCCAGGTAGATTTCGTAGGCGGTATCGATACGGCGCTGGCGGTCGACGGCCAGCGGCAGGTCGATTTCGCTGCCGTCGGCGCGTTCGATGGTTTTCGAGCGGGTCGAGAGCTTTGCCATGGCGCCGGCGAAGGGGCGGAAGTCGTTGACCATGGTCTGATCGATCAGCACGTTGCGGTCGGCCAGGAACAGAATGCGCAGGTTGTCGCCGCTGTCGGTGCGCTTGCGGCCTTTCCACATCCGCCAAATGATCTGAAAAGCGGTGTAGGTCTTGCCCGTGCCAGTGGCCATGACCAGCAGAATCCGTTTCTGACCCCGGGCGATCGCCTCGATGGTGGCGTTGATGGCGTTCAACTGGTAGTAGCGCGGTTTCTTGTCGCCACCGTCGTCAAAGTAGTCCTGCAGCACGACTTTCTCGGCCGCCTCGTCCAGGCCTTTCCAGCGCCGGTAGCGGGCCCACAGGTCCGCGGGGCTGGGAAATTCGTTCAAGTGCAGGGTGGTTTCGGTCTGTTCGCCGTGCCCGGTGCGGTCGTGGAGCACGAAGCCGTCGCCGTTGGAGGTGATGGCAAACGGAACGTTCAGACGTGCGGAGTAGTCCAGGGCCTGCTGCATGCCTGCGCTCATGCTGCGCCGGTTGCTCTTTGCCTCGATGACAGCAATCGGCAGGTTGGGCTTGTAGCACAGCACGATATCGGCCCGCCGGCGCTTGCCACGCGAAACCATCTTGCCGCGCACCCGAATCTGGCCGGGCGCGAGCTCGAACTCCTCGCGCATTTGCAGCTCTTTGTCCCAGCCCGCCTGCTCCAGGGCCGGAATGATGTATTTGGTGCAGATGTCTCGCTCGGAGAGGTCCTTATTATTCACTGTTACCCCCCAACCTTATCCGTGAGCCCGCCTGTTCGGGAAGCCCGCCCAGCGCGATGCCCCTACAGGGACTGAGACTACCAGCAATCCGGCGTTGGGGGGAAGAGGCCGAGCCGGACGTTGAAATCTGCATTGCTGAGCGCCTACACTGCGTTTTGGCTGAATTGGCAGTGAGCGAACGTGGGGGGCAATTGCGCTCCCTAGCTGTTTTGCTTGCCAGCCATCCGGCATCCGGCTAAACCGAGATTCTAAGCAGATGGCGAAGCGCTACACCACTAAGTCACCCCTCAAGGCCAAGCCCATGCGGCAGCCCGGGCAGTCCCTAGGGGAGCGGCGCTTGGAGTTGTTCGAAGACTATTTGTTATTTCCGATGCTGAT
>PXAS01000438.1 GCA_003565815.1 PVC group bacterium | reverse complement strand
CAACCCGCGTTTCCGCCCGCCCCCCGACCAAACCGTCGGCGGCAGATTGCTGAAATAAGATGACTTCGGAACCAACATGCCCAAACCCTACCCCGCCACCCCCAACCCGTCAAGCCGAAATCTCTATAAAATACCTGTTGCTATATTATCCTATACTATAAAATACCTGTTGCTATATTATCGTTGCTATATTATCGCTATATTATCACCCAACCACTCATACGCTTCCATTGAATAACAAGTTGCCATGTTCTGAAATTTATCATAGGAAGACTATCATGTTTTCACGCAGATCAAAAAAATCCGATGAACCCGGCTTACGGGATCTGCTCACCCCCTTGAAGGATCCGCTCAAGGAACGTTGGCACTTGGCCGTGCTGACCATTATCGCCGGCTGGGGAAAATTCGTGCTGCCCATGGGGGTGCCCCTCCTCACCGGGTATTTGATCGATCACGTGATTCTCCAACCCGCCGGACCGGAAACGCGGGCCACCATATACCGGTTGGCCCTGTATTCCATGTGCGGTATTTTCACACTGGCGGTGGCCACCTATTTCCGCTCCGCCCTCGCCCAGGAGCTGGCCAGCCATTTGCAGCATACCCTGCGCCGCAAACTTTTTCATCACATCCAGCAACTGGGCATGAATTTTTTTCACCGCCAACACGCGGGCAGTCTCGGCTCCCGCGTCAGCTCCGACATCACCCACGCCGGGGTCGTGGTGGACAAAGGCCTCATCCAGTTGTCCATGGACGGCGTGAGCCTGATCACTTTGTTTGTCGTCATGGTGCTGAACAACGTCTGGCTGGCCCTGCTGGCGTTTTTGCTTTTGGGATGCAACGGACTGGTGGTCCGGAAGTTCGGCCCCGAAATCCGTCGCGGTCGCAAGGAAATCCAGGAACGGCAATCCTCCGTGACCGGCCGGGCCGCCGAGTATTTTTCAGCCATTACCCTGGTCAAAGCCTACGCGGGCGAAGAAGAAAGCGGGCGTAATTTTTCCGATTACTCCGAGACCGTCCGCGACTTGCAAGTGGCCAACTCCAAGTTGCAAGGCTCCTTTCAAAGCATCAGCAATGCCCTGCTGTTTTCCACCCAGATCATTCTCGCGCTGGTGGGCACGTGGATGATCGTGGAATATCCGGGCAGCCTCACCGCCGGCAGCCTGGTGGAACTCCTGCTCTTCAGCAGCCTCATCAACGGCAGCGTGCAGCGCCTCACCGATTCGCTCATTCAAATTCAAGACGGCTTCGCCGCCTTGGAACGCATTCATGACATCCTCGGCCTTTCCGCCACCCCCAAAGAACCGGACAATCCCCGGTATCCGGTTCTGACCGGAAAAATGCGCTTCGAACACGTCGATTTCGGATACACGGACAAAACCGTCATCTTCGATTTCAACTTCGAATTCCAATCCGGCAAAACCTACGCCCTGGTGGGCAAATCGGGCAGCGGCAAAAGCACCCTGACCCAGTTGGTGCTCCGGTTTTTCGACCCCAAAAGCGGCCAAATTCTGCTGGACGAGGTCCCGCTCCCGGAAATTTCCCTGTCCCATTTCCGCAGCCAGGTCGCCACCGTGCTACAGGATCCCATCCTCTTCTCCACCTCGGTGCGCGAAAACATCGGCTTCGCCTCCGACAATCCCGATCCGGAGACCATCGAAGCCGCCGCGAAAGCCGCCCAGGCCCACGACTTCATCCTGGAAATGCCCAAAGGCTATGACAGCCGGGTGGGCGAACGCGGGGTCTCGCTCTCCGGCGGACAACGCCAGCGCGTGGCCATCGCCCGCGCCCTCATGCGCGATCCCAAAATCCTCATTCTCGACGAAGCCACCTCGGCCTTGGATTCCGTCACCGAGCGCAGCATCCAGGACGTCATCGAAGCCCTCCGCGGAACCCGCACCGTCATCATCGTCGCCCACCGCCTCTCCACCATCCGGAACGTGGATGAAATTTTGGTGATGAAAGACGGTCGTCTGGTGGAGCACGGGGATTTCGCAAGCCTCAAAGAGGCCGGAGGCCATTTCTCCGAACTGCTCAAGGATCAGAAACTCGACGGCGAACTGCTTTCCGACTAATCCAACCCATACAAATCGTACACCCAGGTGAGAAACCACCGGGGCCGCCAAATGGCCAGATACAGCAAAAACAGGGCCGCCACCGGCAACGGCGTCAGCTCCAAAAGCACCAGTCCCACCGACAGCGGCACACACACCAAACGGGCCATGAAAATACGTTTTTTTGCAGGAGTCATGGGAGCCAAACTACCACGGAAACCGCATTCCGCAAGGGGCGGGTTCGCCATGGCATTCCCCGCGAAAATCTGCTACAGTGAACGGCATGCGCTTTCATCCTCCGCGGTTTGATGATGAGGAAACCCGTCCGCGCCTCAACGGCTGGACCCTGGGCATCTCCCTGTTTGTCGCCCTCTGGGTGGTGTGGACCCTGGCGAATCCTTTGTGGCTGGTTCCGGTGGAGGCCCGGCGCGCCGATGTGCCCATGCTGGCGCTGGCGGACGCGCCGCCCCCCGCTGTGGATCTCGGTCGCATCACCGACCTGCTGGTGGAGGCCGTCGTGCAAATCGAATCCGCGGGCAACCCCAACCTCGTCGGCAGTTTCGGCGAACGGGGCCTCATGCAAATCCGCGAAAATACCTGGCGGGAAGTCACCCGGCGGCATTTTGGCCAAGCCATTCCCTTTGACCGGGCTTTCGAAGCGGAATTGAACCGGCGGGTGGGGCGCCTCTATCTGGGCGAGTTACAGGATTTTCTGTACCGCCACCGCGACGAGTGGTCCGCGGACATGCGGTCCCTCCTGTTTGCCTCCTACAATGCCGGACCCGGACGTGTCAAAAACGGAGGGTTTACGCTGTCCACGCTTCCGGCCCAAACCCAAAGCTATGTCCGCCGCGCCTCCGCCCTGCACGACTGGTATCTGGAGAAGGAAGAGGCTCGCATGCTCCACGAGTTGCTCGAGCGGGCCGCGCCCGTCCCCGCCGGCACCCCCGTCAACGCACCGTGAGCACTTCCTCCAGACAGGTGGTGTAGCGCGGACTCAGCCGCTCCTGCCGCAGCTTCCATTCTTCCCGGCGAAACCCGGCCGCCCCCGTTTGCAAACTGCCCTTGCCGTACCGCAGGTTCACCCGGTCCATCACCGCCATGATCCGGTCATGCCGCGGCCCCGGATCCGCGGCAAACAAATCCTGCTGCACCGCCTGCGGACGCACCAGCCCGGAGAACCAGACCCCCACCTTTTTGTAAGCGTATCCGGGCCGGAAAATCCGGGACAGGGCCGCCTCCGCCTGCCGCGTGAGCGCCAGGGTGTCGTCCGTGGGCACGGACAGGCGGCATTCGGTCTGGTTCACGTATTGGGGCGCGTCTTCTCGAAACGGATTGGTTTCCAGATAGACGGTCAAATTGCCGGCGAGAAATTTCTGTCGCCGCAACTTCACCGCACATTCGGCCACATAATACGCCAGGGCCTCGCGGATGAGGCATTCCTCCGTCAAATCGCGCCCGAAACTTTTGGCGGTGCCCATCATTTTCTTGGGCGGCGGATCCACCTCCAGGGACAGTTGCGGATGACCCGTCAGCTCCCGCTTGAGCCGGAGGCCGTTCACGGTCAGCTCCTGGCGCACCCACGCGTCCGAAAGGGCGGTGAATTGCGCCGCCGTGTTCACCCCCCGGGCCTGCAGGCGGGTCGCGATCCGCCGTCCGATCCCCCAAAGATCCTCCACGGGGAAATCGGACAGCACCCGCGTTCGGGTCTCCTCGTCGGCGATGACAAATACATTGCGGCTGCGGTCCCGCTCCCGTTTGGCCATGCGGCTGGCCACCTTGGCCAACGCCTTGCTCGGGGCGATCCCCACCCCCACGGGCAATCCCGTCCATTGGTGGACCCGGGCCCGCAGCCGCTGGGCGTAGGCCTGCAAATCGGTCTCGGAGGTCGGCACCCGCAAAAACGCCTCGTCAATACTGTAGACCTCCAGATCGGGGGTCATCGTCGCCAGGGTTTCCATCACCCGCCGGCTCATGTCGCCATACAGGGGATAATTCGACGAAAACACCGCCACCCCGTGCCGGTCCAACAAAGGCATCGACTGGTACGCGGGCTTCCACATGGGAATGCCCAGGGACTTCGCCTCCCGGTTCGCGGCAATCACGCAGCCGTCGTTGTTGCTCAACACCACCACCGGCCGCCCCCATAAATCGGGACGGAACACCTGCTCGCAACTCGCGTAAAAACTGTTGACATCCACCAAGGCAATCATGCCTACAACTATACATTTGAATGAACCCAAATGCAAGCCGCAAAAACGGAGCGCGGACACGCCTGTCCGCCGAACGTCTCCATCGCGAACCACAGGGTGATCGGCAAGGGATTGCCGATCTACAATCCAACTCCGTGAAAATCCGTGCGAATCCGTGGTTCCCTTTCCCTAACGCAGATTTTATCCGCAACCGAAGAGAATCCAGGTTAAGAGGGAACCCCGCGAATGGCCTTGCCGTCCCGCGAATGGAAGAAGAGTGAAACTACTTGCGGATGCTTCGCCGGACT
>PXAS01000197.1 GCA_003565815.1 PVC group bacterium | reverse complement strand
CCTTCCCCTGGCCGGCCGGATACGACGATCAACTCGACTTTCTGGTCGAAACCAGCGAAGATCTCACCCTCGGCTTTACCCCCGATCCCGGCCTCACCGCCGTCCGGGTGGGAAGCGAAATTCACGTCAGTGTCCCCCCGTCACTTGCTTCGGCGATATTCTATCGCCTGGCCGTTCAACTTGCCGCCGAGTGATCAATTCCTTCGCGCCATGATTTTGCCCGCCTTCCACGGCTGATGTTTTGAAGAGAAAGGGTGGGGGATCAACGCATGGAGGCGGAGCGTCCCGCTCCGGGAGATGGATGGAGGTCAATCGGCATACGAATTGTGGAGACCCCGGAGCGGGACGCTCCGCCTCCATATTTCAACCCTTCCTCACTCAAAAAAGCAGCCGTGCACGCCTTCTTTGCAATTAAGATTGTCATGTGCCAGTCCATCACGTAATGGGGCGGGATGGATCGTTTCACTTTCTCCTGTATTCCGCCGGGATTTCATTTATTTTTTCCGATTTCCGGGAGGCGGGGGTTGTCATGATGGAAACCGTGTCGGTGACCTGTGCGAAGGGGATTGCCCCCATTCTTGCCGATGAGCTGCGGGCGTTGGGGGTCAATGTGCTTCGCGAGGAGGTGGCTTTGGTGGAAGTGGAGACGGATTTTGCCGGGGCCTGTCGGCTTTGCCTGCACCTGCGCACCGCCCACCGGGTGCTTTGGCCGGTGACCCGGGCCCGGGTTTCGCATCCCAATGCATTGTTCGGGGCTTTGGTGCGTTACCCCTGGGAACAACACCTGAATCCGGACGGCTATCTGCGGGTGCACGGCCATGTGCGAACCGATTCAATTCGGGATGATCGCTTCGCTTTTCTGACCGTGAAGGACGCGGTGATGGACCGGATGCGGGACCGGCATGGCAAACGCCCGGACAGCGGTTCCGATGACCGGGGCGTCAACCTCTATCTGCACTGGGTGGAGGACGATGCCCGCCTGTATTTTGATTTGGCCGGTCAGCCTCTGTCCCGGCGCGGATACCGTTTGCAGGGCGGTTCCGCTCCCTTGCAGGAGGCCTTGGCGGCGGCCATGTTGCTCTGCGGCGGTTACGACGGGACCGTCCCCCTGGTAAATCCCATGTGCGGCAGCGGCACCCTGGCCATTGAAGCGGCGCTCATCGCCCGCAATCAGGCATCAGGACTGCTGCGGGATAACTTTGGATTCTTCCACCTGCGCGAATATGATGCCCAAGGCTGGCAGAAAGAAGTCTTTGCGGCCCGCACCGCCATTCGGCCCGCCTATGAAGTTCCGGTGATCGTCGCCGGGGACATTGATCCCGCCGCCATTTCCGCCGCCAAGGCAAACGCGGTCCGTGCCGGCGTGGAGGATTTGATTCAATTCGAAACGGTGGATTACCGCGAGACCCAACTCCCGGAAGGGAAAACTTGGATTGTCCTGAATCCGGAATACGGGGAACGCATGGGGGCGGATCGTGAACTCGAAGCCCACTACCGTGAGATTGGCGCTTGGTTGAAATCGGCCAACACCGGCGGCAAAGGGCTGGTGATCAGCGGAAATCTCCCCCTGGCCAAGCGTTTTGGACTCAAGTTGTCGGGCCGTCACACGCTTTTCAATGGCGGCATGGAATGCCGCCTGTTGATGTTTGACCTTTTCAAACCCGCGGAAAAATGAAACGCGCGTTCTGCTGGCCCATTCTGATCGTGGTCACGGTGTTCGCGGTTTCCGGCCAATCCGAAGTGGCCACCCCGCCGTCATTCGGCTGGCGCTTGGATTTATTGGCCCATTTTGCGGTCTTTGGCGCCTTGGCCACGAGTATCCTTCGCATTCCCGCCGTCTGGCGGATGGGCGGGCGCGGGGTGCTTCTGGCCATCGTCCTTACCAGCGTCTACGGCGGACTGGATGAATGGCGGCAATCCTTCACGCCCGGACGGTTCATGCAGTTTGACGACTGGGTCGCGGATACGCTGGGCGCCATCCTCGCCGCCTGCCTGTATGCCAAATGGTCGTTATACCGCAAGATTTTGGAGATGCCGGTCAGCCTTTCACGGCGCCGACGGCAATGCGCTTGACCCCGTGTTTTTTGACGCAGAGGAAGCCGAGGATCACCGGCAGGACCATAATCGAGGCGGCGGCGTTGATCCGATGCTATTCGCTATCGCACCATGCGCTTGGGCACGGAGCGTACCCTGCGCCCATCCCGGGTGATGCCCCGGGCCTGGTAGATTGCGGGGCCTTCGCCGGTCACGGAAACGGGGACCGGCGCCCGCAAGGTCTCCCCGGTGTGACTTTCCCGGAAAACCCGGCGTTGGCCCTGGTGGATTTCCCACACCACCATTTCGCTCGAACTTTCCAGCAGAAATTGCCCCTCGTTTTCCGGATCACCACCGGAAAGTTTCAAAATTTCAGGGAACGGGCTTTGGATGAATTCGCGGCGCATGGCGGTTTCCGGGGGCGCCCAGATTTTTCGGGCGTGGAGCAGCACCTCCACTTCGGGGCCGGTGGTTTCGGGATCGGCTTGCCAACGCCATTCGGGGCCAGTCCCCGGTATCCGGACGCCGTCCACGTGCAGGTGGAACTCGTTGGCGGGACCGGGACGCAGTCCGGGGATGCGGATCACCAGGGTATTTTCCTCCCATTCGGTTTCGAGACGAACCGCGGAAAAAGCATTTCCCCAGGGTCGACAAAGGGGATCGCCCATGGGGAGACTGTGAAAGGGGCTCCCCAAGGACTGCATCAAAGCCTCCAACAGGGTGTTGCCCATGGCGTAGCGCTCGAAAATTTCCACCAGCGGGAATTTGGTCCAGATTGACATGGGTTCGTCCACGGTGCCCACGGTGCCGGCGGCTCCGGCCGCGATCCATTGGGTCATTTTGGTTTGGGAATCATTGTGAAAGGTTCCCGCGAAACTCGTGAGGTGTTCCGCGAAGGCGCCGGGGACGAGTTTGCCCGCGTACCGACGCTGCACGGGCACGGACGCCGCCCCTTCCATGGCTCCGATGAGGGTCTCTGGGAGGGGCACCTCCCGGGTTTCCATGTGAAGGGGAATGTTGCGGCGGGCCAAGCGTTCGGCGGCAAGTTCCATTTGGGGAAGTCGGGCGCGGGTGCGGACGTCTTCGTTGGTGACGATGGCCACGCTGCCCTTGGGCACGGTGTGGTCCGCGCCGGCGGAACGTTTGAGGGCGGCAACGAGGGCTTCCGTGTCCAGGGGCTCGTAAAACACCCCCAGCATCATGGCGGGATGGAAGCCGGCTTCGTTGAGTTCGGTGGCCGGATAGCGGATGAGGCGGCGTCCGCGGGCCCGCTGGTCCGGCGCCGTGAACCAGGGGGAAATGGCTTGCCCCTTTTGAATCTGTTCGAAGTCCGGGAGGTTCCCCAGGGTGCCCGCGAAGGCGGTGAGACTGACGAAATTCCCCCCACCCAAGGCGATGCGGGTGGGCCAATCGGGCGAGAAAATGAGGGCGGTGGGGAAGGGGTCGTTCAATTCCTCCAGCTTTTGCCGCAGGGGTTCAACGACAAATTGCGTGGTGCGATCGGCGTTTGTGCGCCAACGGGTGCCGCCGTTTTCTTCCCGGAAATAAGATTCGGGCGGTTCCAGGACCAGCACCCGTTCCGCGGGAATTCCCCGCAAATCGATGTAGTGATTGGCAACGGTCATGGCTGCGGCGGAGTTGCCGTTGACGATCAACAAAGTCTCGCTGGGCAGTTGCGCCGCGAGAGGGAGGCACAAACAAAGGACAAAAAATGGAAGCAAACATTTCATGTGACAAGCGTAGAACAAAAATGGACGGGGTCAACTGTAATACGCAAATCGGCAGTCCCTTGCCGATAACCTTCCGAAAACGAACCACTGATGTCACTGATTTTCACTGATGCTTGGGGTGGGGAGGGGTTTTGGGGAAATGAACCACGGATGAGCACGGATTTTCACGGATTGATTTTCCGTAGTTTGTAGATCGGCAGTCCCTTGCCGATAACCTTCCGAAAACGAACCACTGATGACACTGATTTTCACTGATGCTTGGGGTGGGGAGAGGTTTTGGGGAGTCGAACCACGGATCGGCACGGATTTGCACGGATTGATTTTCCGTAGATTGAAGATCGGCAGTCCCTTGCCGATAACCTTCCGAAAACGAACCACGGATCGGCACGGATTTTCACGGATTGATTTTCCCTAGATTGAAGATCGGCAGTCCCTTGCCGATAACCTTCCGAAAACGAACCACGGATCGGCACGGATTTTCACGGATTTTTGAAGAAACCTTCGTCATTCGTCATGCCGCACTCCGCACTCCGCATTCCCCACTCAGCACTCAATAGGCTCCTCGCTGGCGGAGGACGGCGTAGATGGTGCGGACGAGAATGACGATATCCAGCCAGATGGACCAATTGCGCACGTAGTAGGCGTCCCAACGGATGAAGCCGTCGTTGCCAGATTCACTGCGGCCGGAGACTTGCCAGAGGCCGGTCATGCCGGGGCGGACGCGTCGTCGCAGGTCGATAATCCGCTCCGGCAGTTCGCTTTCATGATATTGGGGAAGGGGACGGGGGCCGAT